>CAZEKO010000005.1:0-4370 GCA_964512775.1 uncultured Bacteroides sp.
ACGATCCCTACAAATGCCAGTTTGCTCGACTCCATAAAATTTGGCACATTCATCCCGAAAAAACTCGCAAACATGGTAGGTATCATCAGTATGATGGTCACTATGGTCAGCTGCTTCAATACAATATTCAGATTATTTGATATGACAGATGCAAATGCATCCATCATCCCGCTTTGAATATCACTGTAAATGTTTGCCATTTCAATAGCCTGTTTATTCTCAACTATCGCTTCATCAAACAAATCTGATGAATATTCATTAAGCGTTATGAACTTGGAATTCCTGAGCTTTGCTATCAGCAAATCATTTGAACGGAGAGACGTGGTAAAATAAACAAGGCATTTTTCCATTTTCAACAGTTTGTGCAATTCCTTGTTTTTTGTGGATTTAACAAGATCCTGCTCAATCTGGTTAGTTTCGATATTGATTTGCTTAAGATACTTATGGTAAAAAAAGGTAGTCCGGATAAATAAATGCAGGATTAATTCGAAATAATTGCTTAATTCAGAATGTTTTCTTGACCGGCTGAAACAATCATCCAGGACTTCGGAGCTTTTACTGCAGATAGTAATCATGTAATCCTGGGATAGTACTATTCCCAGCGGGACAGTTGAAAATGGAATACCATTATTTAAATTGCGGATCGGTATCCTGTAAATTATATAGAGCTTACCTTCATCAATCTCTGTTCTCGACCTCTCATCAATATCCATGACATCATGAATAAAATCCTCCGGTACACCGAAAGTGGCCCTTAAAATATTCAGTTCTTTTTCATCAGGATCCGTAACATTAATGATGCTGCCTTTATCGTAAGAAACAAGAGGAAGCAGACCAGAATTTATCATCTGCCAGTAGGTAATCATGTCATATACCTCCTTTTTATTCTTCCCGGAGATATATGTAATATCTCAGAGAAGCAGGTTAAATAATAATCCTCGGTGATAATCGTCCATAAGACGTTTTTTAAAGCTTCGCAAAAATATTATTTTTATTAATACATTATACAATCCACTTCTCTTTTTTATAACCACTTTCCCAAAAAATATATTCCAGCCTTGTTGATAATTTAAAAACCTCTGTCATTTTTAGCCTGATTATACTATTTGCCCCCTCAGAAAGTTCATCTGTCACCTCAATTGCTGTATCTGTTGCTTTTTTGAATTCTTCAGCTGAATAAGTATTTATCCATTCCTGATATGGATTACTGGAAGCAGCATTGTTATAAATATAATCACCGACCTCCCGGTAAATCCAGAAACATGGCAAAATCGATGCTACTGCTTCTTCGGTACTTTTAAAAGCTGCAGTTGCCAGCAAAAAATTTGTATAGGAAAAACAGGCCGGTGATTTTTGATTTTCCGCTTCTTCTTTATATTCTGACAGGAACTTTTCATGCATTGCTTTTTCAACCAAAATGGAATCCTCAGCAAATTTCAAAAATTGAAGGATCCTTTCTGTCTTGTCCAATTTTGAAGCAATTATTGCCAGAGCCCTGCAATAATCTATCAGATAAAGTGAATCCTGCCGGACATAAAAAATAAACCTGTCCATGTTCAGGGTACCTTTCATTAACTCCTGGTTAAACGGCAGTTGAATGATTTTTTCATAAATCTCTTTTGTTGTTTCCCATAAATGCAAAGTAAATTTCATCTGTTATATAAGTTTTTTAGGATTAAAAAAATGATTTACCGGTCCATGACCATGTCCTGTCCTGTAATTCATTCCATGTTGTATTGCACCCTGAAGGTAATTAATAGCCTTTTCTACTGCAACTTCTGTTTCTTCGCCATGTGCCATGAACGATGCAATAGCAGACGACAATGTACATCCTGTCCCATGAACATTATCTGTATTTATATACCTGTTTTTGAATATTCTTATGTTACCCTTTCTAACTTTGTGAACATAGATATCATATAAAACATCCCCTTTGAGATGCCCTCCTTTAAGTAAAACCGAGCTATTTCCATAAGTCAGCAATTTTAAAGCAGAATCATTCATATCATCCCTGGTTATTATTTTAAAACCTGTCAGTATTTCAGCTTCAGGGATGTTTGGAGTTATAATTTCTGCGAGCGGAAAAAGATATCTGATTAGCGCATCAACAGTATTATCTTCAATTAGCTTGTCGCCACTGGTGGCGACCATAACAGGATCCAGTACGATTTTTTTCAGTTTGAATTTCTTTAAAGCGCCGGCTACAGTTTTTATTATTTCTACAGAATGAAGCATGCCTATCTTTATTGCATCTGTACCTATATCACTGAGCACAGCATTTAATTGTTTTTCGATAATTTCAGGCGGGACGGGATGGATGGCGGTTACTCCAATTGTATTTTGAGCTGTTATTGCCGTTATCACTGATGTGCCAAAGCATCCTAGGGAGGAAATGGTCTTCAGGTCGGCCTGGATTCCCGCACCTCCTCCACTGTCTGAACCAGCAATTGTCAAAACTTTTTTATAAGTTTTCATGAACAGTTTATTTCTGTTATTTGCTACCGGAAATGATCAAAGCCATGTTTGATAAGGCCGATTAATTTACCTTCGTACATAAATGTCAGATCTCCAATGGAATCTGTAATTCTTCCTATTTTATATAATGGCCTTTTAAATTCCTTTTCATACTCAAGCAAAATCTTATCCAGATTTTCTTCTGAAACGGTAAACATAAGGCAATAATCTTCTCCTCCACTAACACTTATTTCATGGGCATTCCAGTTGTATTTTTCTGCTGTTCTAATTAATTCTTCAGATACAGGCACCCTGTCAAGGTCAATTTCAGCACCTACTTTTGAGCTTTCCATTATGCGATGGATATCAGACTCAATTCCATCTGAAATATCAATCATTGCATGGATTTCATTCCTCCCTGATAACCATTTACCCTCCTTTACATTTGCCCTGGGGCAATTATGCCTCTTAATCAGGTATTTTGTATCCTTACTTTCTGGCAGGTCGTTTAGCAATATCTGTAATCCTCCGCCCGAGTCACCTACGAAATCATTAATACAAATTATATCACCCGGAACTGCAGCAGACCGTCTTTTAACCTCCGTGGGAATTCCTGTTCCAATAACGACAAAATTGATCACCAGCCTGTCAGGAGATTTTGTAGTATCACCTCCCAAAAGAAAAACACCATATTCACGACATACGGATTTAATACCTTTAAAAAAATCATCTATCCATTCAACTTCAGTCCCTCCAGGCAATCCAATTGAAAGGTATGCACTACCTGGCGTCCCTCCCATTGAAGCGATATCACTCAGATTAACCATCAGGGATTTTTGTCCAAGGTCAAATGGTGAAATTTTATTTTTTATAAAATGACTGCCTTCTATAAGCATATCAGTGGTAACCAGCAGTACTTCCTTATCATTCAGTGGAATAACAGCGCAGTCGTCACCTATGCCTGTATATTCACCGGGTATATCCAGCAAAAACTGTTGCGAGAACCGTTTGATCAAACCGAATTCGCCCAGTTCAGATAGATTGATCATATTCTTTTAATGTTTTATCTATAACAGATCGTAATTCTCTTGAAGCATTAAAAGGATCCAGTGCAGAACAAATTGCAGAAACCACCGCGATACCTTTTGCTCCTGCCCTTATGATCTCTGCTGCATTAGTTATATTGATACCACCTATAGCAACTAGTGTATGCCTTGTTTTTCCAGCTAATTCCCTTAATCCTTCAATACCCCATTCCTTTACTAGTTCACTCTTTGTAGAAGTCAGAAATACAGGACTCACACTTAAATAATCCAGATCATATTTTTCTGCTTCAACAGCCTGTTCCGGTGTCTCAACCGAAAGGCCTCGTATCATTTGATCAGGAATTATTTTTTTAAAATATTCATATGGCATATCATTCTGTCCGACATGAATTCCCTCAGCACCCACAGCCAGGGCAATGTCGATCCTGTCATTTATTATCAGAGGAACATGGTAAGGTGAGAGGATTTTTTTAAGCTGAACAGCCCGTCGGATAAAATCCCTTGTATTTAAATCTTTTTCACGGAGTTGTACAGCCGTGACTCCACCAGATACAGCCTGTTCAACAACCTCTGCAAGGGATTTTCCAAGACATAGTTTTTCATCGGTAACAAGGTACAGATTAAACATATCTGGCTATCTCGAGTTTAATTGTGTTGAAGAATTCTTTGCTTGTAATATTATACAGCTTATCAAAAAAATGCATTTGCAGACTACCCGGGCCATTAGATTCCGTTACTGCCAGTTCCCCTGCCACTCCCATTAATGCCATGCCACTGATGGCAGCTTCAAAATAATTATTTGTAACTCCTGCAAAGGCTCCGATTATTGCCGTCGCTGAACATCCCATACCTGTAATCCTTTGCATCATT
>CAZEKO010000005.1:4470-13335 GCA_964512775.1 uncultured Bacteroides sp.
GGCTCCGATTATTGCCGTCGCTGAACATCCCATACCTGTAATCCTTTGCATCATTCCGTGGCCATTATGAATCCTGGCAATTTCATCCTGAGATATTATATAATCAATCTTACCACTGACACAAATAATACATTTGTTTTTCTGCTGAAGCAACTTAGCGCATTCTATTGCATTCGCTGCATTTTCTGTGCTGTCTACACCTTTTGTTTTAAGTCCATCAGTAACTAATGCAATAATTTCAGAAGCATTGCCCCTGATAATTGATACCCATCCAGTATCAAGCAAATCTTTGACAGTCTTTGTCCGATAACTTGTTGCACCGGCACCCACCGGATCTAAAACTACAGGTTTCCCTAACCTGTTAGCCTCTTTCAAAGCAATTTTCATTGAACCAATCCATTTTTTGCTAAGTGTTCCGATATTCAGAACCAGGGCATTTGCTATTCTGACCATATCAACGACTTCCTCTTCCGCATGAGCCATAACAGGAGATGCACCTGCCGCTAAAAGAGCATTGGCTGAGCTGTTCATCACAACATAATTGGTTATGTTATGTACTAACGGAGACAGAGCTCTGACTTTCTGAATATTTTCCCAAATTTTTTTTTCCATTTATCTCCAGCTTATAATAGTATTCTATCTGATACCAAAATGACCAGTATACTCGTTATTTTAGGGGAATCGGAAAGAGGAGCGGAAATGAGGTTATGACTTTTTCCTCCGGCAGTATTAACTGCATCAGGTTCAAAGGGTATTATCTCAGTTCCGATTCACTCGAAACACCCCTAAAGTTTCTTGCAAATTTACAGCAATTTATTCATTTTTTTTAATCACCCCGGATTTTGCTTAATTTTATAATGCTAAAACATTTTTACAGGTAGTTAATCCTAAAAATGACTCTAAAGGAAAAAGATACCGGGAAGAAATCAGACAGTAATCTTCAGGCTTTTTTCTTTGAACTGGCTGATACCATGCGGTTTGCCGGAAAAGCATCCCGCGAATTGTTCCGTAAACCCTTTGAAGGTGAAGAACTGGTAAATCAATGCTATTTAATTGGTTATAAGACACTTGCCCTTATCAGCATAACAGCATTTATTATGGGGCTTGTGTTAACCCTTCAGACCTTTCCCATGCTTGCAGATCTTGGAGCAGAAGCAGAGCTCCCTGGTCTGATTTGTGTATCAATCCTGCGTGAAATAGGGCCTATCATCACCGCACTAATATTTGCCGGGAAAGTTGGTTCGGGACTTGGAGCAGAACTTGGTTCCATGCGTGTTTCAGATCAGATCGATGCCATGGAAGTATCCGGGACAAATCCAATGAAATTCCTGGTCTCTACCAGAGTACTGGCTACAACATTGATGGTACCTTTACTGGTGATTTATTCCGACGCTGTTGGTATGGTCGGGTCTTTTATAGGTATCAATCTTCAGGGAAATGTCTCGGTCAGGCTATTCATTTCTCAATCATTTAAAGACATACGATATTATGATATTTTCCCGGCAATAATCAAATCATTCTTTTTCGGATATGCTATTGGAATTATAGGATGTTATAAGGGATATAACACAACCGGAGGAACACAGGGTGTGGGCGGGGCAGCTAACTCTGCTGTGGTTATTTCATCGGTTGTGATATTTATAATCGACCTGATTGCTGTACAGATAGCCGAACTAGTGATATGACCAGTAATATTATAAACGGAGAACCTGTCATCCGGGTGATTAACCTGCATAAATCTTTTGATGATAACCAGGTACTGAGAGGTATTTCATTCGATCTCAGTAAAGGACAGAATCTTGTTATACTTGGACGTTCTGGCACAGGTAAGTCAGTTCTCATTAAATGTGTGGTTCGCCTTATCTGGCCTGATGCAGGAAGCATTAATGTACTGGGAAAGGATGTACTTGCACTTCCGGAACATGAACTCAATGAACTCAGGATCAGAGTTGGTTACCTGTTCCAGGAAGGTGCTCTTTACGATTCTATGTCGCTTGAGGAAAATCTGCTTTTCCCCCTGAAAAGAAACAGGCCTGGTTTACCGCACAAAGAAATGCAGGAACTTATCAAAATTGCACTTGAAAATGTGGATCTTTCCGATGCAAGCGAAAAAATGCCTTCCGAACTCTCGGGCGGTATGCGAAAAAGGGCCAGCCTTGCCCGGACACTCATCCTGAATCCTGAAATTATACTTTATGATGAACCGACAACCGGTCTTGATCCATATACATCAAGGGAAATCAGTGAGCTTATAGTCAAAATCCAGGAAAAATATAACGCCTCTTCTATCGTGGTAACCCATGATCTGAAGTGTGCCCGTGCGGTTTCTGACCAGATATCCTTATTGCATGACGGACAATTTATCGCAAGCGGATCGTTTAATGATCTTAAAAATCATGAAAATCCTGTTATCAGTAACTATTTTATTTAATAGCTAATAAAATGAGACCAACACGCAGAAGCAACATTCGCCTGGGAATTTATATTGCATCCGGTGTACTGCTATTTATTTTTATTATATATCTCATCGGCAGCCGCCAAAACATGTTCCAGCGAAATGTTAAGATTACCGCCATTTTTACTGATGTCAGAGGCATTCGTGTCGGTGCAAATATTCGCTTTACGGGTATTGATGTAGGTACTGTAAGCAAGATGGTTATCCTTTCTGATACATCAGTCAGGATCGAAATGGCTATTAATGAAAAAGTAACCTCTTTCATTAAGAAGAATTCAGTCGCAACTATTGCCACTGAAGGATTGATGGGAAGTAAAATTATAGTCCTCATGCCTGGAAGTCCTGACGAGAGATCCATCCGTGATGGCGATAATCTTCCAACCTCACCAGCAGTTGAAATTGACGATATAATCCGGGAAATTAAAATCTCAAGTGAAAAAATATCGGCAGTTTCTTCCAATCTGGTTGATATTACCAATAAAATTAACCGGGGTGAAGGTATTTTCGGTAAGATTTTCACAGATACAACATTTGCTTCTAACCTGACTCTCTCCAGTCAAAATCTGCAAGAGATATCGGAACGTGTAAACAGGGGCGAAGGACTTGTGGGCAGAATATTTGCCGATACCTCGCTTGCAAATAATCTTGATTCCGCAAGTATTTTAATGGAACAAATCGCTCGAAATCTTGAAGGAATTTCTCAGAAAGTCGATAAAGGTGAAGGAATTTTTGACCTCCTTCTAAGTGATACTTCCCTATCCTATAACCTTTATTCTGCCAGTAAAAATTTGAATTACTCCACTGCAAACCTTGAAAAATTTTCGAATAATCTGATCGGTATTACAGATAAAATGAACACAGGTAAAGGGGCATTTAATAAATTACTTGTTGACTCTGTTTTTGCAGACAGCCTGGATATCACAGTCCGGAATCTGAATGAAACAATACTGGAAATTCAGTCAGCTTCTGAAGCACTTCAGAAAAGCCGACTGTTTAAAGCATTCACCAAAAAAAATAAGAAGGAAGAATAGTTTAAAGTTTTCAGTTTAAAGTTTTCAGTTTTACAAATGATAAGCAAAACTTGTAACTTGCACCTTGTAACTTGTAACCTGTAAAAATCATCTTAATTTTTTAATATAATGAAAACGATTATGAGCATATTTTTAATAACAATGATCTTTTCACCCCTTTTTCCCCAGGAAAAATTCGAAAAAGATATTATTAAAACAAATAATGGGGATTTATTGCTAACATTTATAGGCCATGGTTCCCTGATGTTTGAGTACAATGGTCTGATTATTCATATTGATCCCGTCATGGGGGAGGCAGATTACGAAAAACTGCCTGATGCAGATATGATCCTTGTCACCCATGAACATGGCGATCATTTTGATCTTACCGCTGTTAAGAATATTCTTAAGGATGACTGTTCTGTAATAATGACGCAATCTTGTCTTAGTAACCTTGAGGATTTTAAACAGGCTGTGGTAATGAAGAACGGAGATACTAAAACTATTAAATCCATAACTATAGAAGCAGTTCCTGCATATAACATTCAACATAAAAGACCTGGCGGAGAACCATTTCACCCAAAAGGACAGGGTAATGGTTATATTCTGACACTGGGGGGTATCCGGGTACTGGTGGCAGGTGATACAGAAAATACTCCGGAAATTAAAGGACTAAAAAATATTGATGTTGCTTTTCTTCCGATGAATCTTCCATATACTATGACCCCTGAAATGGTTGCTGATGCTGCCAGATCATTCCGTCCTAAAATACTTTACCCTTATCATTACGGAAATACAAATACTAATGAACTTGTAGAACTCTTAAAGTCTGAGAAAGATATCGAGGTAAGAATCAGAAAACTTAAGTAGTTATGGAACAGCGCGATTACCTAATGCGCCAGATCGAACAGCTGGGACAGGTATTGGCTAAGATGCTCGCACGATTACTTGGTATCAAACAAAAGGGTAGTCCAAGTTTTGGATTAGAAGAGCTCAGACAGACTTATAAAAATGAGCTTGACATCGATCTTGAAGAACTCATTCACATTCCTGAAAATGACATAATTATTTTTCTTAAAAATAAAAACAAATATTTTGAGCATCATCTTGAAATGATTGCAGACATATTACACGCAACTGCAGAAAATCATTATAAAAATGACCGGTTGGATGATGGGAATAATCTCCTGCGAAAGTCAATTTATATCCTTGAATATATCCACTCTACAGGAAAAGATTTTTCTATTGATCGTGTATCGAAAATTGAAACTTTGAAAGATCTCCTAAAGAAATAAATAAATCGATGCAAATTAATGTTTAGATGAGAACTGAGAACTTATCTGCTCCATGCCCCATGCTCTATGCTTTTATGATTTTATTGTTTTTTACTCTACATCTTAAAGCCCAGGAAGACACAAGCAAAGTAAGTATAGTATGGGGTGATAATCTGTTCCTGGAATCCAAAAATATAATACCATCTATTATCGGTTATGATAGTACGGGTTATTATTCACTGGTAGATGATTATACCTGGGCAATTGAACATTATGATCAAAAACTGAAAAATGCCAGGAGGGAATACCTTGATATGAACGAGGGATTCAGGACAAGAGAACTTGAAGCGCTGGTTCATTTCCATGATACGCTTTATCTTTTCACCTCAGAGGTCCGGTTCAATAGTCATATTTTATATGCACAATCAATCGACAAGAAAACATTGAAACAAAATCCTGATGAGAGAGTAATTATTGAATCCAGGGATCTCGGAGGTTGGAGAGCCGAATTCCACATTACTCTGTCACGACTTGAAAATAAGTTGCTTGTTGTAAGCCGTACTGTTATTTATGGACGGAAAGTTCAGGATATAACCTTCATTTCATTCGGTAAAGGATTGACTAAAGAATGGCAGGCCAGTGACCGGATCCAGCACGATAAGAAAATTTACAATGAAGCTGAATTTGTCATTGATGAAGCAGGAAATGCCTATATGCTCTGTCTATACTATGAGCCTGTGCTTTTTCAGCACCTTAATCCCCGTAAAAATAGCTATCTTATTGAAGCTTTTACTAATTCGGGGCAGTCTATAAACCATTATTATGCAGATTTCGATAATAAATATATACGTGGTATTGAAATTGAACCTGCCCTGAATAATGATCTTGCCTGCGCAGGGTTTTATTCACCTAGCATGAATGACTATACGGTAGACGGATTATTTTTCTTCAATATTGATGCTGAATTGAAAATTATGAAAGATTTGAAATTCCATGAACTGGAACCATATTTCCTGGAAGAAAGCATGGAACTCAAAGAAGGTCATGAATCAAAATATCTATATTGTTTTTATCTCAATCATTTAGCCCTGAGAGAAAAAGGAAATTATATTCTAACAGGAGAACAGGTATTCGAGCAGGATTTTGATACTTATATGAATATTATGGTAATATCATTAAGTCCACAGGGGGATATTTTCTGGGAGAGAGTAATCAATAAGTCACAAGGTCAGGAGATCAATAAATACCCCGACTATTCTTCTTATTGTTTATTCGCGCCTGCTAATTGGAACAAAATAATAATACTTTTTAATGAAAATCTGAAAAACCTTAACCGGCCTGATGATAAAGAACCTCTCAATTTTGTCTATAACGCAAAAGCTTACCTTTCTTGTGTGGAAATAGGTGAATTCGGTGAAGTTGGGAAGAATACTATCTATATTAAGAAACGAAAAAGAATGTTCACGCCAGCCCCCCTCTATTTCTATGATATGAAAACCAATGAAATGGTTATGCCAGCTTTGCGATACAGAAAATTTAAATTTCTAAAACTTGCCTTTTATTAATTTTTTTTCGAATAATATGGGGCATTGAAATATGTCTCTTCTTCTCCTTTCATTCTCAGATCTCCCCTTTCCATAAGATAATCCTTAAGCTCTTTAATAAGTAAGGATTGAGTTTCACTGAATTCCTTCATCCCAGCCAGATTTTTTAATTGAAACGGATCATCAGCCAGGTTATATAATTCATATTCTTCCCTCTTGCCAAAACAGAGATTATAATACCAGCTCATTCCTTTACTCTCTTTGACAGATAGGATAAAATCTTTTGAGGGGCTGTTATCCACATCTCCATAAGGATAATTGTTAAAATTATACTTGGGATCGGGATGACCGGCCGGATACATTTCATATTCGGGATTCCATATTAGCAAGAAATTATCCTTCCTGATAGCACGCATCGGGAATATCTTGCCATCCGGCTGAACCCATGCGTGCCTTTCACGAAATGTAAATACCCGGTTGCGGGATGTATCAACCAGTCCTGATACATTAGAATTCAGAATCTCAACAAGGCTTTTTCCTGACATTTCTTCCGGAACAGGCAGGTCGGCAATTTCAAGAATTGTAGGTGCAAGATCTGTATGACTCACCAGGTCATCAATCTGCCTTCCTCCGGGAATTAATTTTTTAAAATATATAATCAGCGGCATATGCGTACCATATTCATAAAGATTGGATTTAGCCCTTGGAAAAGGCATCCCATTATCTGAAGTAACTACAACCAGAGTATTATTTAGTTCACCTGTTTCACGAAGCAATTCAATCATTTTTCCCAGATGCAGGTCAAACCATTCTATTTCGACCAGGTAATCCAGAATATCATTTCTTACTTCCGGTACATCAGGTAAAAATGCAGGTACTTCAACGTCTTCTACTCTTTTCCCCATGATCTGGCCAATACCTTTTAAATAATCACGGTGGGGTTCTGTTGCACCATACCAGAAACAAAATGGTTTTCCTTCTGGCCTTTCCTTTAGAAATTGTTCAAAGTTTGCAGCATAATCAATATGGCTGATTGTATTAGTCTCACCGAGTTGTTCGAAAGGAATTTTCGTAATTTTATTGTACTCCTCTCCCGCAGGATTATTATTACGTCCGCCATCTTTCCAGTCCCCCGGACCCCATCCTTTGCCGGTATAACCTGTAAAATATCCTGATTCTTCGAGATATTCTGTGTATGTTTTAAATTCAGCCGGGAATATGCTCCATAGACATGCCCCCTCCTTTAACTCAAATCCATTCCTTCCTGAGAGGATGGAGGCTCTTGATGCTGAACAGGAAGGTGCAGAGCAATAAGCATTGTTAAACCACGCACCATTTTGGGCCAGATAATCAATAGCCGGGGTTCGAACCGCTTTGCATCCGCTAAAACCTGCATGCATCCAACTCATATCATCAGCAATGGCAAAAAGTATATTAGGCCGGTTATCAATAACGAATTCCTCTTCAGAAATTTCTGTGTTTTGTTTTCTTTTACCTGAACAATCAGACAGAGCCAGCGCAAAAATGAATACTATTAAAACAGACGATAACCTCATATTTATGATTTTACTCTAATTGCTTAAACTGAGAATCCTGCCAGAAGGCTTAGAACCCGGAACTATTTCACCTTCCTCGCCGGCATATCACCATTATGATAATATATCAATCCCGTTACAGTGCCCTTATCATCAACCTGAAATGTTATCCCCCCGTTTCTATTTCGTATTAAATAATCATATTTTGATTCCGGATACATTATTAGTTTGACATTTTCAATTTCTTCTGCAAACAGATCCGTTCCATTTGTGGTAATTATCAGATGCCGGTTATCATACAGAAAATCATACTGCCCGCACAAGGATTCCAACAGCTCTTTATTAGTGGTTACTATTTCCGGCTTAAATTTCTTATTTTGAAGAAACCACTCATACAATTTAGGATTGTCATAGGTCTCTGTCCAGCTATCATGATGAGCATCGGGATATACAGTAAATTTTACTTTATCGTTATATTTTGCAAGTGATTTTACCATTATCTCTGATAGCCCTACAGAAACTACTTCATCTTTTGAGCCATGAAATACCCAGGCGGGAATATGTCTCATATTCCAGGCAAGTTCCGGATGACCACCTCCACAAATAGGTGCTATCGCAGCAAAACGTTGGGGATATTCTGAAGCCAGGTCCCATGTCCCGAATCCTCCCATACTCAGGCCGGTGACATAAATCTTTTCCTCATCCACCTTGTATTTTGCAATGATTTCATCCAGAAGGCGATTTAATAATTCAGCAGACCACCATTGTCTGGCAGGACACTGGGGTGAAACAATAATGAAATCAAAATTTTTCCCCTCTTCAACTAATTTTGGTGGACCATGCCTTTTAACCAGATCAAGACTATCACCCCGTTCACCGGCACCATGCAGAAAAAGTATTAAAGGCCATTTTGTATCTCCTGATGTATTATACTCCCCGGGTAAGTACAAAAGGTAATTTAATGTAAAGGTCATACTCTGATGAGTTTGCTGTGAAACCATATTTTTCAATGTCAGGATGCAAAATAAACCAATGAGAAAAATTTTG
>CAZEKO010000005.1:13435-15081 GCA_964512775.1 uncultured Bacteroides sp.
TGAAACCATATTTTTCAATGTCAGGATGCAAAATAAACCAATGAGAAAAATTTTGTATTTCATAATCTGACTATTTTAAATCGATCTAAACACATGACTATTCTTTGCAAAACTTCTTCCTTACCAAGAATCTCCATTACTGCTGTGAGTCCGGGCCCCTGGTTTGATCCAATCAGCGCCAGCCTTAGAGGATTCATGACCTGGCCGAATCCTATGTTTTTATTTTCAACATAAGCTCTGATTGAAGCCTCAATATTACTATGATTAAATTCTTTCAATCCATCTAATATTTTCTGTATATCATTAATTATTCCGGTTGTTTCTTCTTTCCAGACTTTCTTTGTTACAGTCTCATCATATTTTTCCGGCCTTTGGAAAAAGAACCAGGATTCCTTCCAAAAGTCATTCAGCAGGAATGCTCTTTCCTTTACCAGATTAACAATCCTGGAAATGTAATCCAATGGGAAATCCAGTCCTCTTCGCTTTAAATCTCCGGCAAACCAGCGAGCAAGTTCATTGTCTTTTTTTTGTATCAAATACTGGTGATTGAACCATTTTGCTTTTTCAGGATCAAACTTTGATCCGGATTTGATAATCCGATCAAGAGAAAATTCCCTTATTAGTTCAGCCATGGTAAAAAGTTCCTTGTCTGTTCCCGGATTCCATCCCAGAAGAGCAAGAATATTAATGAATGCTTCTGGAAAGTATCCCGATTCCCTGTAACCTGATGAAATTTCACCTGTTTCAGGATTTGTCCATTGAAGAGGAAAAACCGGAAAACCCAGTCGGTCACCATCCCGTTTGCTCAATTTACCCTTACCGTCTGGCTTTAAAGTTAACGGCATATGTGCAAAAATGGGCATTTCATTCTGCCAGCCAAATGACCTGTAAAGTAATACATGAAGCGGCGTGGATGGAAGCCATTCCTCACCTCTGATCACATGTGAGATCTTCATCAGGTAATCATCCACCACATTAGCCAGATGATAGGTTGGCATTCCATCGGCCTTGAATAGTACTTTATCATCGAGGGTGGATGTATCAACCCTGACTTCACCACGAACCACATCATTAAAAATGACCTCCTGGCTGACAGGCATTTTAAAACGCACAACACCTGGTGTACCTTTTTCCAGAAGGTTCTTAACTTCTGAAGCTGATAGATTAAGAGTATTTTTCAAAGAATTCCTGATAGCTGCATTGTAGATAAAAGTGCTGTTCTGTCCTTCATATTCCCTCCTGTAATCTTCAAGCTCATCAGGAGTATCAAATGCCAAGTAGGCAAATCCGGCTTCTACCAGCTGATCTGCATATTTTTTATATATACTGGCCCGTTCTGATTGCCTGTATGGCTCGAATGGACCTCCCACTGAAACTCCTTCATCAATTTCAATCCCACACCATTTTAAAGATTCAATTATATAATCCTCTGCTCCGGGGACATATCTGACCTGGTCTGTATCTTCAATCCTCAGAATAAAAGTGCCGTTGGTCTTTCTTGCAAACAAATAATTGAACAATGCAGTTCTTACACCACCAATATGAAGTGGTCCCGTCGGACTCGGAGCAAATCTCACGCGTATAGGTTTATCGCCCATCTTTATTTTTTTTGCTAAGATACTAAAAGAAAGGCAAGGAGCATGGGG
>CAZEKO010000005.1:15181-19533 GCA_964512775.1 uncultured Bacteroides sp.
CGCCCATCTTTATTTTTTTTGCTAAGATACTAAAAGAAAGGCAAGGAGCATGGGGCATGGAGCTAAGAGTATAGGGCCTAGAGCATAGATCCGAGATTTGAGAGCTTGGAAATTAGAATTTAAGATTTAGAGTTTAATATTCAGAGTTTAGGATTTAGAGTTTAGTGTTTAGAGTTTTTAGAGTTTGTTTTAAATGTCTATTTTTGACTAATAATACTAATATCCAAACTGTGTTTTTTTTATATAACCTCGGAATCAGAGTCTATTATTTTCTAATACTTTTTGCTTCAGTCTTCAACAAAAAAGCACGGTTATGGATCCGGGGCAGGAAAGAAATTTTTAATCAGATCAGTTCAAAGATTGATCCCGATTCTCATATCATATGGTTCCACTGTTCTTCCCTGGGTGAATTTGAACAGGGGCGCCCTGTGATGGAAAAAATCCGCGAGATCCTCCCGGGAAGAAAAATTCTCCTGACATTCTTTTCCCCTTCCGGTTATGAGATCCGGAAAAATTACCCTGGTGCCGATTATATTTTTTACCTGCCTCTTGATACCAGAAGAAATGCTGCCAGATTCCTGAACATAATAAAACCTGAAAGTTCATTCTTCATCAAGTATGAGTTCTGGTTCCATTACCTGTCACAGCTAAAAAAAATGAAAACAAAAGTTTACCTGATTTCAGGTATCTTCAGATCCAGGCAGGTATTCTTCAAATTCTACGGCAGGTGGTTCCGCAAAATTCTTCGGTCATTTACTCATCTGTTTGTCCAGAATGAAGAATCTGCCAGTCTGCTTAAAACAATTGGTTTTGGAAATGTCACGGTAAGCGGGGATACCCGTTTCGACAGGGTATATACAATAGCCCGCAAAGCTGTAGAGTTTCCTCTGATCCGTTCATTTTGTTCCGGGAAAATGACACTTATTGCTGGTAGCACCTGGTCATCAGATGAGGAAATCATCGTAAGATTCATTAATGAAAATAAACTTCCTGTCCGTTTTATCCTTGCACCACATGAGATACATGAACGGGGTATCAGACAGCTCCAGGAATCTATTAAAGGAAAAACTACCAGATACTCTTCCATTAGTGAATCTGAAATAAATGATGCGGATGTTCTGATAATAGATACAATAGGAATTCTATCCTCTGTTTATCAGTATGGGAACATTGCCTATATCGGTGGTGGATTTGGCAAGGGAATACATAATATCCTGGAGGCTGCTACTTTTGGACTGCCTGTAATTTTTGGACCCAACTTCAAAAAATTCCGCGAAGCAAACGACCTGATCAAACTAAATGGAGCATTCTCAATAGAAAAATATGACGATTTTAATAAGATAATAAATGCCTTATTGACTGATCAGCATCTATTAAATGCAGCCAGTGAGAATACAAAAAATTATGTTCGGAGCAATCTTGGAGCAACAGACACCATAACAAAATTTATACTTGCACCTGTATAATTTAATATTTTTTTTCAACCCGATTTTAACTTTGGCCCAGACTTCTTCCAAACTTTGCTTCTTCTGATTGAATGCAGGAAATCATAAATGATGAAATTTAGATTTGAAAGTATGATTTACATAATAGCTTGATTTATTTTATTTTACAAGCACGTTAATAAGTACTTTTATTTGTTGATAAATAGAATTCACCTTAGCTTGTCACCTGAGACTTCAATTTATAAATTGCATGACCGACTTTCTTTTTTCTAATCTTCAGTTAAAATTTTAATTATTAACAGGTTAATAGATCTCACATTTCATGGACGAATCGGTCTCGAAGAAAAACATTGATGTTGTAGTGAAAACTGCCAAAGAAGAAAAAAATATAATTGGATCAACTTCAGGTCTGAAGACATATTCCTATGAAGAAGTCTTTGAGGCTACAAAAGAATATTTTCTGGGTGACTTGTTAGCAACAACTGTCTGGGTTAACAAGTATGCCCTTAAAGATTCCCAGGGGAAGATCTATGAACGTACCCCTGATGATATGCACCGGCGGATTGCCCGTGAAGTTTCCAGGATAGAAAAAAAGTATCCTAATCCTCTTTCAGAAGATGAAGTATTCGAACTCATAAGGAACTTCAGGTATATCGTTCCTCAGGGTTCACCGATGACCGGAATAGGTAATATATTTCAGATTGCTTCACTCTCTAACTGTTTTGTCATCGGTCAGGAAGGTAATGCGGATTCATATGGAGGAATTCTTAAGATAGACCAGGAACAGGTTCAGCTTATGAAAAGACGGGGTGGAGTCGGACATGATTTATCACACATCCGGCCTAAAGGAAGTCCGGTCCTGAACAGTGCACTTACCTCAACTGGAATTGCCCCATTCATGGAGCGCTATTCCAATTCAACCCGTGAAGTCGCACAGGATGGCCGGCGGGGTGCCCTGATGCTGAGTATCTCAATTAAACACCCGGATGCGGAAGGATTTATTGATGCCAAAATGGAAAAGGGTAAGGTTACCGGGGCCAATGTATCTGTCCGTATAGATGACGAATTTATGCAGGCTGTCATTAATAACAAGCCTTATATCCAGCAATACCCGATTGACGCTGCAAAGCCAACCTATGTAAAGCAAATAGATGCCCGGAGCCTTTGGAATAAAATCATTCATAATGCATGGAAATCTGCCGAACCGGGGGTGTTGTTCTGGGATACAATAATCCGTGAATCTGTCCCGGATTGTTATTCAGACCTGGGATTCCGTACTGTATCTACCAATCCCTGCGGGGAAATACCTCTCTGCCCCTATGACAGCTGTCGCTTGCTTGCTATTAATTTGTATAGTTATGTTGAAAATCCGTTTACGGTAAACGCCAGGTTCAATTTTCAACTCTTCAGAGAACATGTGGGGATGGCTCAGAGGATAATGGATGATATCATCGACCTTGAACAGGAAAAAATAGATTCTATTCTCCAAAAAATCAAGTCGGATCCCGAAGATGAAGAACTGAAAAGAACCGAACGCCTGCTATGGGAAAAGATCAGGACAAGAACCGGGGAAGGCAGACGCACAGGAATAGGTATTACGGGAGAAGGTGATATGCTGGCAGCACTCGGATTGCGATATGGAAGCGACAATGCAGTAGACTTTTCCGTTGAAGTCCATAAAATGATCGCCATGGAAGCATACAGGTCAAGCACCTATATGGCCAAAGAACGTGGTGCTTTCGAGGTATTTGATTCCACGCGTGAAAAAAACAATCCGTTCATACTACGACTTAAAAAGGAAGACGAGAAATTATACCAGGATATGGTTAAATATGGAAGACGGAATATTTCCCTGCTTACCATTGCCCCAACTGGTACAACCAGCCTGATGACACAAACTACTTCCGGCATCGAACCGGTTTTCCTGCCATTTTATAAGCGCAGAAGAAAAGTAAATCCCAATGAACCAAATACAAATATCACATTTGTAGACGATATTGGCGATAGCTGGGAAGAATACAACGTCTTTCATCATAAATTCGAAATCTGGCTGAAAGAAGCCGGGTATGATGTGGAAGAAGTGAAAAAACTTGATGATGACCTGATCCAGAGAATTGTCCAGAAATCACCTTATTACCAGGCAACATCTGCAGATGTCGACTGGCTTGCTAAAGTCAGGATGCAGGGTGAAATACAAAAATGGGTTGATCATTCCATAAGTGTTACAATAAACATCCCTAAAGATGCTAGTGAAGAGCTCGTTAGTGAGCTGTACATGACCGCATGGAAAAGCGGATGCAAGGGCTGTACTATTTACCGCGAAGGTTCCCGTGCCGGTGTACTTTTGGCAAATAATAATGACAAAGATGAGGATCCCTCCACAAAATACAAAAGACCACGGGTGCTGGATGCAGAAATTATTCGCTTTAAAAACAACGAAGAGCAATGGATCGCATTTGTGGGATTTAAAGACGGCAAGCCTTATGAGATATTTACCGGTATTGAAGATGAAGAGATATTTCCAATCCCAAAATCAATAACCAGGGGTAAAATAATCAAGAACAAAGAGGAAGACGGTACTACCCGCTACGACTTTCAGTATACAGATAAATTTGGTTATAAAAATACACTCGGTGGACTCTCCCATATTTTCAATCCCGAATTCTGGAATTATGCTAAACTTATTTCAGGGGTGCTTCGGCATGGAATGCCAATACCGGATGTGGTAAACCTGGTATCATCATTACGCCTCGACAGTGCTACTATCAATACATGGAAGGCCGGAGTGGAAAGAACCCTCAAAAGATATATTCCCGACGGTACAAAAGCCAAAACCAAACACAGGTGCCCCGTATGCGGATCAAGTAATCTCGTATACCAGGAAGGTTGCCTGATATGCAAAAACTG
>CAZEKO010000005.1:19633-32231 GCA_964512775.1 uncultured Bacteroides sp.
TCCTTCAACAATTTAGTTGCAAAATCCTGGGAAAGTTTGGCATCATATAACATTATCGGTATAATAGCAGATTGAGTCGGTTTCAGATCGAAACCGGCTTTTTTCATATTTGTATAAAAATATTCTGTATTCCAGTGTAATTTATCCTGTAACTCATTAGTCTCACTCATCATATCAAACATCTTTATTCCGGCCGCAACAACCATAGGTGGAAGGGAATTAGAAAAAAGGTAGGGCCGTGACCTCTGCCTGAGCATGTCAATAATTTCCTGACGACCGGTAGTGAATCCGCCTATTGCACCGCCAAAAGCTTTCCCTAGAGTACCTGTAATAATATCAGCCTCTCCTCTTATGTTGAACAACTCTGTCACTCCCCTTCCTGTCTTGCCAACAACACCAGCAGAATGAGATTCATCAATCATTACCAGGGCATCGTATTTTTTTGCCAGGGTAATAATCCTGTCCATCGGAGCCACATTGCCATCCATAGAAAAAACGCCATCGGTGACAATGATTCTGAACCGCTGGACCTGCGATGTTTTCAGCTGCTCTTCAAGATCGGCCATATCTGCATTTGCATACCTGTAGCGCTGTGCTTTACATAACCTGACACCATCAATAATAGAAGCATGGTTCAGTGAATCTGAAATAATGGCATCCTCTTCTCCGAACAGCGGCTCAAATACACCCCCATTAGCATCAAAACAGGCTGCATAAAGTATGGCGTCATCTGTTCCGAAAAATTCCGAAACTTTCCTTTCAAGAATCTTATGCAGGTCCTGTGTACCACAGATAAATCTTACTGAAGACATTCCATAACCACGAGAATCCATCGCCTCTTTTGCAGCTTTTATCAGGGCAGGATGATTTGACAATCCCAGATAATTATTTGCACAGAAATTCAGCACCTCATCACCTGTGCTCACTTTTATTTCAGCGCCCTGTGCCGAAGCGATGATCCTCTCCCGCTTATACAAACCGGCTTCATCTATCGACAACAATTCCTTCTTCAGATATTCCTTATACTTTCCGTACATATGAATTTAATTGAGTTTTTAATAACAATAAATTATTATTGAATTAAGTTCAGAACCTTGTAACCTGTAACTTGCACCTTGTACCTAAAATCATTATACTTCTATCTCTCCAGCACTCTAAGATTTAGTTTCTTCCTTATCTCCTCAAGCATGATCTCAGTTATTCTTGAAAGATCAAATTCATAACAACATCCCCAATCTTTTTTGGAAACAGAATCATCAATGCTATGAGGCCAGGTGTCTGCGATATCCTGCCTGAAATCAGGCTTATATGATATCTTAAAATCTGGTATATGTTTTGTTATTTCCTTACTTATTTGTTCAGGAGAAATACTTATACCTCCAAGGTTATAACTGCTGTAAACAGTCAGCTTTGAAAGGTCAGTTTCCATCAGGTCTATTGTTGCTTTAATAGCATCCGGCATAAATAATAAAGGAAGCGCTGTTTCCTTTTTCAAAAAACATTCGTACCTGCTCTTCTTTACAGCTTCATAGAAAATCTCGACTGCATAATCTGTCGTACCCCCTCCGGCCTCAGTTTTATAACTGATTAGCCCTGGATATCTTATACTGCGTATATCAAGATTGTACTTTTTATTATAATATTCACACCAGCGTTCGCCTGCAAGTTTGCTTACTCCATACACCGTTGAAGGTTCCATGATAGTAATCTGGGGTGTTTTCATTTTTGGAGTAGTGGAACCGAAAACGGCAATGGAACTGGGCCAGAATACTTTCTTAACTTCTTCTACCATCCTGGCAACCTCAAGAATATTCATAAGGCTTTCCATATTGATATGCCATGCCTGTAACGGTAATTTTTCAGCATTCCCCGACAACACCGCAGCCAGGTGATATATCTGAGTGATCTTATGCCGGATAACAAAATGAATCAGCCGCTTATCATCCATTACATCCATTAACTGAAAAGGGCCTCCTTCCATAATATCCCTTGATGCTTCCTTAATATCAGTAGCGTATACGTGGTCACTTCCGTAAACCTTCCTGAGCTCTCCGGTGAGTTCGGATCCGATCTGCCCGGCAGCCCCGATAATAAGAATGTTCTCCATAAAACATAAAATAAAATGGTTAAGCGAAAATAGAATAAACCTCCAAGGTTTAATATGATTAATAACATAGAGAGAGGATAATAAGTAGATTTTATTTTAGTTTGTAGTTAAAAATTCCCGATTGAGAAGAATTTTTCTTTTTTTTCTGGTTGTTTTTTCTGTCTGCAGTGGATATGCCCAGGACCTTAGTAATATCAGGTCGCGGGAAATATTTATACCAGGTGATTCCTTAATCATTGATACACTCAGTATCGTCCCTGGATCATTATTTCTTTTTGATAATAAACGTCAACTTCTCCCTGATTCCCTGTATTATGTTGATTATCCTGCATCTATAATAAAGTTTGATGAATCCCTGCAGGGATTGTCACTGACAATAACATACAGGGTTTTTCAGCTTAATTTCTTAAAACCGTTTGCAAACAAAGACACAGATATAATTAATCCATACCTTAAACCTGGCATTGATCCCTTCCGGATAACCGGTTCAGATCTACGTCCTGAAAGAGATCTTATGTATGATGATATTAATAAACGCGGCAGTATTTCCAGGGGAATCACTGTAGGAAATAACGAGGATCTGGTAGTAAATTCAAACCTCAATCTGCAGCTTACCGGAAAAATATCCGAAGATCTCAGAATCGCTGCAGCAATCTCTGATAATAATATACCTATTCAGCCCGATGGTTCTGCCCAGAATATCCATGAATTTGACCGGGTATATATTGAAATTTTTAATGAATCACTAAGTCTCCTTGCAGGTGATTTTGACCTTGCTGGCTCACCAGGCAATTTCCTTAAATTTTATAAAAAAGGAAAAGGAGTCCGTTTTTCGGGAAATTTTAACCTGAATGACGAAAAATCAATCATTCTGCGAACTACTGTAAGCGGTTCCATTTCCAAGGGCCTTGTCTGCCGGAATTCTTTTAACGGAAAGGAAGGAAATCAGGGACCTTATAAGCTTAGAGGTACAAACAATGAACAATTTATCATTGTCCTGGCCGGAAGCGAACGGGTATATATCGATGGAAAACTGCAAAGCAGAGGCCTGGAAAATGATTATATCATCGACTACAATAATGCTGAAATTACTTTTACCCCCAATAAGCTTATTACAAAAGATAAAAGGATAATAGTGGAATTTGAATACTCCGAAAAAAGTTACGCGAGATTCCTTATTTATAACAGTAATGAATTTATCACCCGGAAAGCTAATTTCTGGATAAATATATATTCAGAACATGATGATAAAAATCAAACTCTTCAACAGGACCTCAATGAGGCTGATAAAAAATTACTTGCAGGTATAGGAGATCAGCTTAATAAGGCAATCGTTCCGAGAATTGATAGTGTCGGATTTAACTCTTCAGAAGTTCTATACAAAATGATAGACACTAATATTGTTGGTAATGTTTACGAAGACATATTTGTATTTTCGACGCATCCTGACAGTGCTCAATACAGACTTGGCTTTAGCTACTTAGGACAGGGAAATGGTAATTATATTAATATAAAATCATCTGCCAATGGGAAGGTATACCGGTGGATTGAACCCATTGGCGGTTATCCTCAGGGAGATTATGAACCTGTTGTACTTCTGGTTACCCCAAAAAAGAAACAGGTAATTTCAATTGGTGGAAATACTGCAATTACACCTTACACTCGGTCTTTTGGTGAAATTTCACTGTCAAATAATAATCTGAATACCTTTTCAGATCTTGATAGAAATGATAATATCGGATATGCTTTGAAAGGAGGAATTGTTCAGGAGGTTCTTCAAAAAGATACCTCCCTGACACGGTTAAAAATCAGCGGTGTATACCAGTTTTTAAATAAGTATTTTGATCCTGTTGAAAGGTTCCGGTCTGTTGAGTTTGAACGTGACTGGAATTTACTCAATAACTACACTGAATATAATGAACATCTTGCCGGGATCAAGATTGACTTTTCCCGGAAGGATTTTGCTTACGCAGGTCTCGAGACAGAATATCTTAACCGTGGCAATAAATATCAGGGCTTACGAAACACTTTTTATGGTTCAGCCCATTGGCACGATTTTTATTTAAACTTCAACGGTAGTCTCATGACCTCAAATGATTCAATCCTTTCAACACGTTTTCTGAGGCAGCAGGCAAACCTTTCAAAACAGATAAAGTCTGTTGTAATTGGTATCCGCGAAGAATCAGAACAGAATCTATGGAGTAATACATTAACAGATACTCTTCAGAATAATAGTTTTAGCTATTTTCAGTATGATATTTACCTCTCAAGTCCGGATACAACAAAAAACGGTTTCCTGATTAATTACCGTAGCAGAAAAGATTATTTACCTCTGCAAAATGAAATCAGCCTTGCCACAACAGGCAGAGATTTTAATCTTGGATTCAGGCTTGGAAAAAATCCGAATAACCGATTAAAAACATCAATAATCTATCGCTTACTTGAGATAAATGATTCCTCGCTGACAGAAGTCGATGCTGATCGGTCATTAATTGGACGACTGGATCATTCACTTTCCCTTCTGAAAGGCGGACTTACAAGCTCGACTTTTTATGAAATAGGATCAGGTTTGGAAGCAAAAAAAGAATTTACTTATCTTGAAGTGACACCCGGTCAGGGAGTATATACCTGGACAGATTATAATGAAAACAACGTCAGGGAGCTTGACGAATTTGAAATTGCCGGATTTCAGGATCAGGCGAAGTATATCAGAGTATTCACACCTACTGAAGCTTTCCTCAATGTATATACTAACCAGTTCAATCAGTCATTTCAGATTCAACCAGTACGTTTCTGGAGGAATCAGGATGGCATCCGGAAATTGATTTCAATATTATCAGATCAGTTTGCATACCGGATCGACAAGAAAAATATGGATAAAGATTTCATTGGGAATATTAATCCTTTCAATAACAGGATAGACGATCCCGGCCTGACTACACTCTCAACATCCATCAGAAATAACCTGTCATTTAATAAATCCGGTTTAAAGTTCGGAGCAGATTACATTTTCCAGAAAAACAGGAACAGGATACTACTGGCCAATGGTTTTGATACCCGTTCCCTTATATCTCACGGCACCAGGATAAGGTGGTCGCCAGGGAATATTTTTTCTTTTATTAACCAGACTGATGCAGGCAAAAAGAGTTTTGAATCAGAATTTTTCAGTTCCAGGAATTTTGATATTGCATTTATTACTAATGAACTATCTGTACAATACCAGCCAGGCATTTCATTCCGGATAATTTTGGAATATTTGTTTTCAAATGAAAAAAACAAACTTGACATTGAACATTCAGAAAAACATGATATCGGTTTCGAAACCAGGTATAATATACTGAATAAGGGAACTGTAATGGGTAAGTTAAGTTATATTCATATAGATTATAACCAGAATCCTTACACTCCCGTTGCATATGAAATGTTAAAGGGACTTCAGCCCGGTAATAACGGTATCTGGGAAATGTCGTTCCAGAGAACACTAACAGGAGGACTGGAGTTGAATCTTGAATATACAGGAAGGGTGTCTGAAAATCAGAATGTTGTTCATTATGGCGGGGTACAGGTCAGGTGGACTTTTTAGTTTCCGGATCGATTACCTCTGAAAATCCTGGTACCATCAGGCTGGTATTCATAATCGACGGTTATCTCAATATAATCCTGAACACTACTGTTTGTGATGATCTCAATATCTTTAATCAATATTTTAGCAAATTTCCCGGCTGCTGTTTGTATAGTCCAGACCTGGTATAATTCAACCGAATCTACAAGTGGATTAAAATCGGTGACAGTGACTTCCGAATAACTGTCGAACCATTCTTTGGCCTCTGCATAATTGTCATCAATCCTGTTAAGGGAAAAGGCTTCTTCATTATCCGGACTGTTAAGAACAGCTCCCGTTATATTATTCTGTACATCCGTCAGGTTTGAGACTATTATATCGGGTGGTGATCCGCTAATCAAAGTATAGGGAATATTTTCTCCTTTTTCAAATGAAAAGCCGTAAACTATATATATGTCACCATTTTGGATTTTTTCTGATGAAAATATAGCTTCTCCCTTATATTTAACCTTATCTTCCTCGTTATCGCAGGATCCCCCTGCAATCAGGATCGGCAATAAAATCAAAATTATTATATGTTTCGAAAATTTCTTTCTCACGATCACTTCTAAAATGCAGCCATTAACAGTTCAATATCTTTTGAAGGAATATCAAAATGGTCACCTATAAATTTATTTGTGAGAATTCCATTAAATATATAAACGCCATTCCTTACCCCTATATTTTCTTTAAGAAATGGAGTCAGTCCTCCTGAATCTCCTATCCGACTCAATAATGGTGAAAATACATTACTGATAGCAATTGAGGCTGTCCGTGCAACACGGGATGGAAGGTTTGGAACACAATAATGGATCACTCCGTGTTTAATGTATACAGGATCATGCTGAGTCCGGCATTCTGATGTTTCGATACATCCCCCCTGGTCAATGCTTATATCAACGATAATAGATCCTTTTTTCATCTCTTTCACCATTTCTTCCGTAACAAAATATCTTGGTCCTTTCTCAATCAGATACATGGCTCCTATCAGTACATCAGCCGACTTAAGCGATCTCAACAAAACCTGTTTATGGAAAATTGACGTGTACAACTGCTGTCCGATAGTCATTTGCAGTTGTTTCAGTCGATTAACAGAGCTATCAAAAACCTTAACATGTGCACCAAGGCCCAGGGCAGCCCTGACAGCATATTCTGCAGCAGTCCCTGCCCCAAGTATGACAACTTCGGATGGGGTTATTCCCGGAAGTCCCCCCAGCATAACACCTTTTCCGCCTCTCTCATTACTCAAATATTCCGCAGCAATCAATATAGATGTCGTTCCCGCGATGGTACTCATCGATCTTACCACAGGGTGGGAATTGTACTCATCTTTAATATTTTCAAATGAAATTGCCGTCACTTTCTTTTCCATCATTTTCCGGATAAATTCCTCTGTCTGATTATTCAGATGAAGCGATGAAATGACGACCTGCTGCTCCCTCAGCATATCAATCTGTTCAAGTGTAAGAGGTGCAATTTTGAGTATAATATCAGATTGGAAAACCTCTTTTTTATCCTCAACAATTACACCGCCCAGTTCGCTATAATCAGTATTAAGGTAATGGGCTGCTTTGCCAGCTTCCGATTCAATGACAACTGCATGTCCCTGATCAAGTAATATTTCAACCGCTTCAGGAGTAAGTGCTACACGGCTTTCATTTTTATGGTCTTCTTTTGGAATGCCAATAATCAGTTGCTTTTTTGATTTCTTTACCTCAAGCATTTCTTCCTGGGGTAAAAGGCTGGCCTTGCCAAAGGTGAAACGCGTCCTCGAAGGTTCCTGTTGCATCATAATTAAAAATGATTTATTTAAATTGAAGCTTGTCTAAAATAATACAATTCAAGGACTAAGTCAAATAATTCTTCAAGGTCAGGTTCATTCTATTACTTCAAGGATCCGGCCGGAATATTCATCCGTAATTATATTGACACGCAATGTTCCGGATGGAAGAAGTGGCTCTGCTTTGTCAGCCCATTCAATAAAGCAGTAATTGCCACTGTAAAAATAATCTTCATAACCAATATCATAAGCTTCTTCCAGTTTCTCCATCCTGTAAAAATCAAAATGAAATAATTTTCCAAACCGGCTGGATTGATATTCATGAATAATGGCAAAAGAAGGTGAGCTGACAAGGTCAGCAACACCCAGCTCCCTGCACAAAGCTTTTATGAAAGTAGTTTTTCCTGATCCCAGCTCCCCATAAAAGGCAAATATCCGGAAATCAGGATATTTATTGAGAAATTCACCCGCAACAACTTGAATATTATCGGTACTGTCAATATAAAATCTTGCCACAGTAATTATTGTATTAGATTGCATTCAGGACAGAAACAGGTATAAGCATTTCTTCAAGAGATATTCCCCCATGCTGGAAGGTGTTCCTGTAATAATTTACGAATTGATTATAATTGTTGGGGTAAACAAAAAAATCATTATTCATGGCAAATATGTAAGTTGAGCTAATGTGAGATTTTGGAAGATGAATTTCAGCTGGTTTTTTGACCTCAAAAATTTCATCAGGATTATAACTCAGATTTTTGCCCTGCTTATAGCGGATGTTTGTTGTTGTCTTTTTATCACCAACTACTTTAAGGGGATTATTTACCTGGATCGTACCGTGATCTGTGGTAACTACAAGTTTTACACCACTTTTTGACAGCTCCCGGATAAAATCAAGAAGATGAGAATGCTGGAACCATGATAGAGTAAGTGACCGAAAAGATATTTCATCATGTGCAAGCTCTTTTATCATCTCCATTTCTGTCCTTGCATGAGATAAAATATCAACAAAATTGAACACTGCTACTATAAGATCATAATTCAAAAGGTCCTTAATATTATCTACAAGTTTTTTACCAGCCTTTGAATTGTTTACTTTTTCATATTTGAACCTGATCTTCTTCACATATCTTTGAATTTGCCTTTCAAGTAATTTGTCTTCAAGAATGTTTTTCCCACCTTCCTCTTCCTCGTCTATCCATAAAATTGGAAAAATATCTTCTATTTCCAATGGCATTAATCCTGCAAACATCGCATTACGTGCATACTGTGTTGCTGTTGGCAGTATACTGCAGTAAATGTCCTCACTTTCAAGCTTATAATAATCTTCAATTAATGGGATCATGGATCTCCAAAGGTCATATCGCAGATTATCTATAAGGACAAAACAAACTTTATCGGTTTTTTCCAATAAAGGGAAAACTTTCTGGGGAAAAATGCCTGGAGATATTAATGGTTTGTTGCCTTGCTTTGAACTGAACCAGTTTAAATAATTAGCCTTGATAAACCTTGCAAATTCCTTATTGGCTTCCGACTTCTGTATTTTTAAGATTTCATTCATACCTGGATCATTGCCAGTTCCTAATTCAAGTTGCCAGTGCGTTAGTTTTTTATAAATATCAACCCAATCCTCAAATTGAAACGCTGAATTTATCAGCATGCTGATTTGCATAAAATCCGACTGGTAAGCTGAAGTTGTTTTTTGCTGCACCAGCCTTCTTGTATCTAGATTTTTCTTTATGGAGAGCAAAATCTGCTTGGGATTCACGGGCTTTATAAGGTAATCATCTATCTTCGAACCAATTGCCTCATCCATAATATTCTCTTCTTCACTTTTTGTTATCATAATGACCGGGATACCAGGATTAAAATTTTTAATCTGGCTGAGAGTTTCCAGACCACTAATACCCGGCATGTTTTCATCCAGGAATATCAGATCAAAACTTCTGCTTTTTACGAGAGCTATTGCGTCTTCTCCATTACTTGCAGTAACTACCTCATACCCTTTTTTTTCAAGGAAAAGGATATGCGGTCCCAGCAGATCAATCTCATCATCAGTCCATAATATGGATATTGTTTTTTGCATATTATTAATCCTCATTCCGTAGACTTAAGTCGACGGCATTTCGTCTGTAGTATTTATCAAAGAAAAGCAGATATTTATTCGCTGTCTTATCCTGTAATAGTGTCAGGGAATTAGCTGGTGATATAACAAACCTGGAATAACCTGTGCCTTCAACCAGAGCCATTATTTTCTCCCCGGCTGTAATTGTATCATAGTATTCCCATGCCTTTTGCAGATCCTTGAATGATTTGACCAGGATAAGCCTCGCATTATCAGATAAATTTTCACTTACAACATCAAAGGTCAGTTTCGGAAACAGATCCAGATTGAAATTAATTATTTCAAATTTTAATTGATTAACATCTACCGCACGGTTAATTATCATACCAAATAAATAAGTCCCTGAAGGATCAAAGGTATATATCTCTTCTGCTTCTTGCTTTTCGGTCTCAAGTTTTACTTCCGGATTATAATTTTTTATGTATGCAATGATTTCATTAGCCTGCCGGGTAACATCATGTGATGGAAATAATACTGTAACCGAATCAAGCGCTGTAGTGAATGTCATAATATCACTTGTTTGTCCAATCGAAAGGACTTTCAGAAAAAAGAACTGTGGAATCAGTTCATTGCCTTTGAAATGGTCAAACGCATAATCTACATCATTCATCACCTTGTAGTAATCTCTTTGTTTATAATTATTGTATGTCGACTCATAAAACCTGTTGACTTCATTTTCCTTTTCAAGAAGCTCGTTGACATAATTGGGATTAGTTAGTACCTGGGCAGTTTGACTTTCAGGGTAGTCACTTATGATCTCAGCCTTATAGAAATCCGACGATGCCTGGTCATTAAGCTCATTATATAAGAGATATAAATTATAATATGTTGGAAGAGTAAAATCACTTACAGGATATCTTCTAAGAAGGTCTTTGTATGTATCTATTGATTTCAGATTATCTTTCAGGTCATTTTTATATACAGCACCGGCATTGAACATTGATTCCTTGATCCGGTTATTAGAAACAGTCATCATAGAATCGGTAAGCGGAATATCCTGCAAATAAAATTCCCTCGTTTTATTGCTCAGTACCTGTCTCTGAGTTCCTTCCGTAGTCGTGCTGTCAGCTGCTTCAGCTTCTATATCACCGAATGAAGTCTCACTTTTATTCGTCCTTCTCCAGTTGTCTTCCAGTTTCCGGTTTCCCCATTTCATTTTGAATTCCGGCTGACCGAAAGATTTAGCCGCATCGTTGTAAAAATACCACTTCCCATCCGACTCCCCCATCTGGTTTCCCGATCTGCTATTTTCGCTCAACATCATTCGGTTAAACTGCATATCTTGCATTTCCTGCATTTCCGACATTTGTGCCAGTTGTTCTTCGCGGCGAACCTTTGCAATTATGCTGTCGATAACAACAAATCTTTCTGATTCACTCATCGCAGCAAGTCTCTGAACACTATCTTCAAATTGAATGATTATAAGGTTTTCAACAAGTCTGGAGAGACTTCTTGATTTTATCATCACCTCGGCATAATTATGATACTCCGGAGTAAGGGAGACTATGGCACTATCATAATATAACTTTGCAGATTGATAATTTTGCCGTTCATAAAAGATCTCTGCAAGAGTCAGGCATGATTTTGTTTTCTGCTGAGGATTGGTAATACTCTTTGCAGATGAAAGTTTGTAATAGGAAATAGCATCTTCAATTTTTCCTTCCCTGAAATAGATATTGGCAAGAGCGAAATAAATCTGATCCTTGTATTCTTTATTTTTCTCATCTTTCAGCATTTTGTTAAGTTCAGCTTTAATTTCACGGCTTTTATCAGCTCCTTCAACAAAAACACTCGCCCTGTTAATGCGTGCATTAAAACTCATTTCATATGGGGGATTCATTTTAATTACCTGCTGATAGTAATTAGATGCTGCCTCCTGATTGCCAGCTTCCTGATTTAACTGTCCTAGAATAAATGCATATCGGATACGTGTCTTTTTTTTCTTTACGTTGTCCAATGCAGTACTCAGTGGCTCTATTGCATCAGCATATTCTTCCTTTTTCATATGAAGATCTGCAATAGTGGCATACAGATCTGCATATAATTTCTTAGAAACCCTTTCATCTGATGTAAGCTGATCTAGTATTCTTTCCGATTCTTTGTACTCTTTCGTCTGATTAAATGCCCGGGCAAGCCATATCTGAGTTTCATATACAATATCTTCATATGGATATTCAGTAAGTATGAATTTGAAAGTTTCAATCGCCAGCTCAAATTCCTGCCTGTAAAGGTATGCCTTGCCCATCGCCAGGTAGTTATTATCCACCCACTTATTATACTCTTTCCTGGCATAGAACGCTTTTTGCTTTTCAGTTTGCGGACCGTTTTTATATTCTGGTTTTGCAGTGATAGAATGAAGAGTAATTACTTTAGTCGCCTTTGAAACAGCAGTTTCCATGTCAGGAGCTATGGACTGAGCTATAGCCGGATCATCATAAGTAAAAACAGACAGGATCTGAGTATAATCATCTACATATGCTTCCTGGGCACGTTTAATCCCTTTCTTGAAACTTTCCGACCCATTGAAAAATATATTATAATTTGCTGTGAGGTTATGGTAGGAACGAGTTAAAAGAGTATTTTTTTCAGTGGAGCATCCTATCAGCAATCCAACTATCAGCAGAATTAGCGGGCTATATGTATATATTTTACGAAACAAGATTTAATCAGTAAATTCAATAGAATAAACTGAATTTTCCGGAACATATTTTATTAAGTGAATAATTGTTATTCTACAGCAATAAGATCTTTTATTTCCGGTACTTCCTTCCGTAGTGCCTGTTCAACACCAGCTTTAAGAGTCTGATAACTGAACGGACAACCCTGACATGCACCATGCAGTTTTACTTTCACCACCAGATCATCGGTAATCTCTTCCAGAGAGATGTCGCCACCATCTGCTTCCAGATAAGGACGAATTTTATTCAGTGCATTATTGATCCTGGTATGGATTTGTTTTTTTTCTTTTTCGCTCATAATATTAAA
>CAZEKO010000005.1:32331-34586 GCA_964512775.1 uncultured Bacteroides sp.
AATTTCCACCTTCGCTGTAGGTGGCAGATTCTTATTTCTTTTATTTATTTCTTCAGCTAATCTGTCGGCCAGATTTAAAAATGCTTTCCCAACTATAGATTCCTGATTAAGCACAGATGGATTACCGGTATCGCTGTCTTCACATATACTTTGAACGATCGGAATCTGTCCCAGTAAGGGAATATTAAGCTCCTTTGCCAGATTTAGACATCCATCCCGCCCGAATATATAATACCTGTTTTCCGGTAGCTCTTCGGGACTGAACCACGACATGTTCTCAACCAGTCCTAAAACAGGAACATTGATTTTATCACTTCTGAACATATTGACTCCTTTCAGGGCATCTGCCAATGCTACTTTCTGGGGAGTTGACACAATAATTGCTCCTGTAACCGGGACTTCCTGAACCATGGTTAGATGAATATCACTTGTACCGGGCGGAAGATCAATAAAAAGGTAATCCAGTTCGCCCCAATCAGTCTGCCCTATGAATTGTCTCAGGGCATTGCTTGCCATCGGACCTCTCCATATTACGGCATCATTAGGATCCACAAAAAAACCAATAGAAAGTATTTTTACACCATAACTTTCAACAGGCAACATTACCTCTTTATTATTATGAAAAATAACATCAGGTTTCCTTCCCTCAGCATTTAACATTCTGGGAATTGATGGGCCGAATATGTCGGCATCGATTAACCCTGTTTTTGCACCTTTCAGTCCAAAGGCAACTGCAAGATTAGCTGCAACGGTTGATTTACCTACGCCGCCCTTCCCTGATGCTACTGCAATAATATTTTTTATCCCGGGTAAAACAGGCTCCTTCTCCACTATCTGCTTCGCTTTTATACTGATATTACCTTCTACTTTAGCATGTTTTCCTATATAAGTCCGGATAGCTTTCACAGCTGCTTTGCGGATAGAAGAAACGAACGGGTCATTTGACTTCTGAAAAACCAGGCTGAAACTGATTTTGTTCCCATCAATCATTAGATCACTAACCATGTCAAGAGAAATAATATCCTGATTTTTTTCAGGATGTTTCACCTTTTTCAGTGCATCAATTACCTGTTGTGATGAGATATTCATAAAATTAAAAGAAACCACAAAGATAGAATTATTTCACAACAGTATTTTTATTTAGATTAATTCTTTTGAAGGATCCCAAAAAATTTTCTCAAAATCAACAACCTTATCATTTATAATCCTTATCCCTTCACTTTCTAATAGTTCCTGCATAACTTTACTTCCTCCAAAATGATGTTTGCCTGTCAGCATTCCATTTCGGTTTACCACCCGGTGAGCCGGTACAAAGTTTTCAGAGAAATGCGTCTGATTCAGCGCCCAGCCAACCATGCGTGCAGAAAGGGTTGTACCAAGGTACCTTGCAATAGCACCATATGAAGTTACCCTTCCATAAGGAATAAGCCTTGTAATATCATACACCCTCGAAAAAAATCCGTCATTATTATTTAAGGAACGGTTCTTCAATTTCTTTATCATGATTTAAACTAAATGAAAGATAAAAAATGTCCATCCCCTTTTCAAGGAATTGATTTTCATAATATGTCCTGATATCCCTTGGTGCCCCTGTAATATCCGATCTGTAGAGATCTTCAGTTGCATTTATAAGCCTGAATCTGTTATGAAGTACCAGCGTTCTGGTATATTCAAACAGATCTTTATTATCGGTTTTCAAATGAATGGCTCCACCATCTATCAGGAATTGCCTGTACTTTTCCAGGAATAATGACCCTGTCAATCGTTTCTTATTTCTTCTTGTCTTTAATTGAGGATCGGGAAAAGTAAGCCAGATTTCATTGATTTCATTCTTTGCAAAAAACGAAGTAACAAATTCTATTCTTGCTCTTATAAAAGCTACATTTTTCAGATTATTATCAATCGCGTACCTGGCACCTGTCCATATTCTTGCTCCTTTGATATCCATTCCAATAAGATTTAAAGATGGATATTGTTCCGCCAGTCCTACAGTATAATCTCCCTTTCCACAACCTAGTTCCAGGATAACAGGATTATCATTCCTGAAATAACTTTTACGCCATTTTCCTTTTAGATAATAAGCATCCCTGAATATTTCACCAAAGCCGGGTTGAAACACATTTCCGAATGATTTCATCTCGGCAAATTTTTTTATTTTGTTCTTGCCCAAATAAAAATAATTTATCTGGCCTTTTCTACACGGAGGCCTACGTCCAGTATAAACGGAAGTTTTTCGAGTCTCATTGCCTGTTCGT
>CAZEKO010000006.1:0-22048 GCA_964512775.1 uncultured Bacteroides sp.
ATGTTTTCGTCAGGGACAATAAAGGATGCATGGAGAAAGGGAGTGACCTTGTTGTGGGTCATCCGGCAGAAATTAAGATCACTTCCTATGTCCAGGTTGACATAACCAGCTGTTATAGCAGCCCCGAAGGACAGATCGCAATTGAAGCTAATGGTGGAGTAACTCCTCTAACTTATACCATTGACGGGGGAAATGCAAATCTGACAGGTTTGTTTAATGGCGTTAATTCCGGTTTACATCTCCTTGAAATAACGGATAGGAACGGGTGTAATAAAGATACTACCATTTTTATCAACAGTCCGCCTGAAATAGTCATAGATACTATATATATTGAACATATAACCAATTGTTATGGTGATAATACGGGTGTAATTGATCTGGCGGCATCAGGCGGGACGGGTGACCTTGAGTTTTCCCTGGATGGTGGAATTTTCGGAACTACTGGTTCCTATATTAATCTGTATGGTGGAAATCATATCATCACAATAAGAGATGACAATAACTGTGAAATAGATACTGCAGTATTTATCAATCAACCTGATTCAATAGGTACATCTTCATTATTAGTAGTTCCTGTGACGTGCTATGGTGACATCAATGGTTCCATAACTGTCACCGGTTCAGGCGGCACTGTTCCATACTCCTATACCCTGAATCCCGGTTCCATATCCAATTCCACTGGTATATTTACCGGACTTTCTCCCGGATCTTATACTGTTACCGTTAATGATGCAAATGGATGTACACCTTATACAACGCCCGGACTTATAGTTGCTGAACCGATACCGTTTGTTGTTGATTCAACGGAATCAATTAACATCAGTTGTTATGGCATGGGTGACGGTCAGATCAGCATTTATGCATCAGGAGGATATGCTCCATATCAGTATTCTATCGATGACGGGGCAACTTTCGATACTCTTTCAATTCATTCAGGATTGCCACCATCTATATATTATACCTTTATAAAAGATACGGAAGGGTGCCTGATACCTGGAGACACGATAATACTTACCCAGCCACCTGAAATAATAATTAATACTGAGTCGGTTACAGATGTCTTCACCTGTTTTGGCGACAGCACAGGCTCTGTGAATGTCAGTGCCTCCGGTGGTTCCGGATCACTGCTGTATTCGATTGACGGTCTTAACTGGCAGGATACTGGCACATTCCAGAATTTACCTGGAGGAAATTATCAGGTTTCGGTAACTGACACTATCGGGTGTTCAATAAAAAGTAATACCCTGACTATAATTCAACCCGATGAAATTATTGCAGATATTACCGTTGTTAATTCCTTTAATGGTGAGCCTGGTTCTATACATATTTCTGCTACAGGCGGGACTGGCACCCTGGAATATTCGGCCAGTGGTTCTTCCGGGCCATATCAGCCAGATACTGCATTTTTAGGACTCTGGCCGGGAGATCATCAGATTGCTGTCAGAGATGATAATGGGTGTTTGTATGAAGAAACTGTGACACTTGAAGCAATACCTCCACTTGAAATTGATGTCAGTTATAATAGTATTTTATGCAATGGCGATTTAACCGGATCCATAAACCTGATGTCTGTTAACGGCACAGGTGTTGTAGAATATTCCATTGATGACAGCTCTACTTTTCAATCAAATGGCATTTATGAAAACCTGCCGGCAGGACAGTATATTATTTTTGTCAGGGATGAAGACAGGAGAATATTTAAAGATACTGTTGAAATTATCCAACCGGATACTATTCTTGTTACAACTGATATCATACCTGCAACATGTAACCGGAATACATACGACGGCTCAATTAATTTAAATGTTTCCGGGGGTACACCGGGATATACTTTCCTTTGGTCTACCGATTCTGCGACAGAAGATCTTACGGATCTTGAAGCAGGGTCTTATACCGTTACAATAACGGATGCAAATAATTGTATTTACCAGAGTATTTTTGAAGTCGTGGCTAATACTACCATTATTGCTGATGCTGGTAGTGACACAGTAGTTTGTATAGATGATCAGGTCATTCTCAGCGGATCAGGGGGAGTAAATTACTTCTGGCAACCTGAAATTCGGCTGAGTAATCCTGCAATTCCCAATCCGGTTGCAACAATTACAGGAGAAATTACATATATATTAACCGTTACTGAACCAGGTGGTTGTTATGACAGGGATTCAGTGACCCTGGGTGTTTATCCACTCCTCGGCATTGATGCCGGGATGGATACAACCATCGCTATTGGGCAAACTATCCAACTAAATGCGGCAGGTGGTCCGTTTGATGTGTATTCCTGGATGCCACAGGAAGGACTTGACGATCCTTCAAACCAGTCTCCGTTATTACTTGTATCCGAGGACAGGATATTTTATGTTACCGGAACAACTGCTGATGGTTGTGTTGAAACAGATTCAATCATCATAACAACTGCAGGTAATCTTATAATTTATAGTGGTTTTACACCAAATGGAGATGGTATCAACGATTTCTGGGATATTGATAATGTAATTTATTATCCCAATATTACTGTGGATGTATACAACAGATGGGGCGGCCAGGTTTTCAGTTCAAAAGGTTATTCCGATAATAAGAGATGGGATGGTACTTATAAAGGAAAGGATGTTTCAATAGGAACGTACTGGTATGTTATCAACCTGAATGATGGTTCAAAACCAATTACCGGACATGTTACCATAGTAAGATAGAATGAAAAGAATATTTATCATAGTATCCCTGGTAATGTTATTGCTGCCTTTTGCATCAGAAGGCCAGCAATCGCCCATCTACACTCAATACATGTTTAACAAATTTGTATATAATCCTGCTGTTGCCGGGGTAGATCCCTTTTTCCAGATAAGGTCAAATCATAGATTTCAATGGGTAGGACTTACTGATCCCCCGCTGACTAATTCACTGAGTTACTTTGGACCACACGCCACTCTCCCAATGGGATATGGTGGTTATATTTATTATGACGTTACAGGTCCTACAAGTAAAGCAGGACTTACAGGAGCATATGCATATAACTTTGGGATTACAGGCGATCTGAGATTATCCATGGGAGTGTCTCTTGGGCTGATGCAGTATAAGGTGGACGGAACGCAAATTAAGCTCAAAGACAAGACAGACCAGGCACTTGAGGAGGCGGTTTATTCCAGTTTCGTTCCTGATGCCAATTTTGGTCTGTATTTGTATTCCCGAAATTATTATGTTGGTTTTTCGACCACTCAGCTGATCAATACCAAATTGAAACTGTACGATCAGCGAACAGGATTAAACAAACTTAAGACTCATTTCTATCTGACAGGTGGTTATCTGTTTGAAATTAATGATGACTTTAAGATAGAACCCTCCCTGATATTAAAAGGAACCGCTCCTATGCTGATTCAGTTTGATTTCAATACCCGTGTGATCTATCTGGATATGATATGGCTAGGACTCTCGTACAGAACTCAGGATGCATTATCTCTGCTTATAGGTTACACTTATGATAACCGTATACATATAGGGTATTCCTATGATTTTACCACAACAGATCTCAGAAAATATAATTCCGGTACACATGAAATTATGATAGGCTACCGTTTTAATGATATCAAAAAATAGTTAGCTGCAAATGTTCAGACTGTTAGTATTCAGTATTTCACTTCTGGTCGTTCTGGGTTGTAATTCTGATCGGGGAATTAAAAAAAAATATCTCCTTGACAGAGAGGTTTTGGTAAATGTTCTTGTCGATATTCACCTTGCAAATGCATTACAGGGAAGCCCGGAATATTATAAAATTTCCAGGGTATATGATTCCATTGATACTAATTCTATGATTTTCAGTAAATATGGGATCGAAAAGGCTTCTTTCGATAGTACTTTAGCTTATTACACAAAAAAACCGGAAATCCTGACCAGCATTTATGATGAGGTTATTATGCACCTTACCCAGATTCAGGATTCCATTAAAGTTGGCAAATAAATTATATGATTTCCCGGAATAAGATTGTTATTTACAATGAGAAGGATCGCTGCTGATTATATTTTCCCGGTATCTGGCCCTCCCCTTAAAAATGGTATAATAGAATTTGATCCCCAGGGAAGGATTATATCTGTTACTGATACAGGCGGCGATTTTAAAGAAACATCCAGGCTGGAGTATTATAATGGTATCCTGGTTCCCGGATTGATTATACCCTGCTGCCGGATTGAGCCATATATATTCCAAACTGAAATCCCCAATTATGCCGGCCTTAAAAGATTTATTACAAGAAAACTTGATAAATTCAAACTCTCACCTGATGCAGATACCCGGTTCAAAAGCTTTGATATAAATCTTCAAAAATCAGGAATCCGTGGTACAGGTTGTATCACAAACCGATTCCATTTTTTCAGGAATAAATCAGAGGGAAAAATATGGTATCATTCTTTTGTTGAGATATTCCCTGAGAAAAAATCGGACGCATTTGAATCTTTTAGTACGGCAGTTGAGGATATAATGATTGGATGGAATGATTATGGCCTTCCCTCGTCGATAATTCCATTTGACTTCTGCACAGAAGAAGAAATTATGACTCATATTTCAGATTTTTCAACTGTTCATGATAATCCCCTGATCCTTGGATGTCCGGGAATGGAAAATAACCCGTCTTCAATCCTGAAAAAATTTTCATCGATACTTTCCAGATGTACCGGCAAGGAAGAAAGCCAGGCCCTTTCAACCTTCAGAAATCCTGTTATGATCGTTACAGACAACTTATCAGGTTTAGCGGAAGTTTTAAATAATAATACATTTATATTATTCCCGACAGATAATCTGTGTTTAATTGATAATCAACTTATTGAAAAAGATTTCTGGATCAGGTTTTCAGAAAATCTTCTTTTCACCAGGCATCTATTATGCTTTAATACAAAAGTTCCTCTAATATCTGATCTGATTAATCTTCAACTTAAAATTCCCTGGTTATCCTTTGATGATCTGATAAAATGCTTTACCCTTAATCCGGCACGCGCCCTCAGGATGGATCGTCAGGCAGGAAGTTTTGTCCCGGGCAAAATCCCCGGTATAAATCTGATAACCAACTTTGATTTTGATAAATTTAAACTCACCGAAAAAAGTGAAATAAGGCCAATCATTTAGGATTTTTGATTTTATTATTTTTGTTGTTCTATTTTAAATTAATGAATACCTTTTTGTTCAGTGATATAATTTTTGGTCCGGTTTCCAGCCGGAGGCTTGGATCTTCTCTGGGAATAAATCTTCTTCCTGCCGGATTGAAAATTTGCACTTTCAATTGTATTTATTGTGAATGCGGATGGACCTGCAACAGGAACCTGCCAGATTCTGAATTTCCACCACGGGACCGTGTTAAAAGTGCTCTTAAGGATCGTTTGGTGGAACTAAGAGAATCCGGGGATATCCCTGATGCAATTACCTATGCAGGGAATGGTGAACCTACTCTGCATCCTGATTTTGAGGGTATCGTTGAAGACAGTATCCATATCCGGGATCTTATATCTCCTGAAAGCAGAATAGTTGTTCTATCCAACGGATCCCTGTCATACAGGGAAAATGTAAAACGGGCTCTTCTGAAAGTTGACCAGAATATTCTTAAGCTTGATTCCGGGATCGAAGATACATTTAAAGCGTTGAATCAACCTCCTGAAGAATGGAAGTTAAGTGATATTATAAGCAATCTTAAAAGTTTTGATGGGAAACTAACCATTCAAACCCTTTTTATAAGAGGGGTATTCCGGGGAAAAAAGATTGATAATACTACCAGGAAGGAGATCAGGGAATTACTAAAGCTTTACAAGGAGATCCATCCTTCAGAAGTAATGGTATATACGATTGCCCGAGGCACGCCAGTCAGGGGACTTGAACGTATCCCATATAATGAACTTAAATCCATTGCTGCAAGAATTGAGGAAATTGGAATCAAGACACAAGTATCAGGTTGAAAAAGAAACGCATTTTGGTTTGTCCTCTTGATTGGGGACTGGGTCATGCCAGCCGGGATGCGTTTATTATCAGAAAACTTCTTGAAAAAAAGTATGAGGTGATTCTTGGGGGTGATGGCTCCTCTTTGAGATTTCTCACATTTGAATTTCCTAAATTAGAAGTTATAAGGATTCCCTCCCATAAATTCATTTATTCAAAGGTATTCCCCGCATGGATCATGATAATTTTCCAGATACCTTCATTTCTTAAAGGAATTTTTGATGAACATAAATTTCTGAGAAAAATTACAGTTCTTTATCATATTGATCTTGTCATTTCAGATGCACGTTATGGATTATGGAACCGACAAATACCTTCTATAATACTTACACACCAGATCAGGATCAGGATGCCCCTTTTTTTTAAAGCTCTTGAATACCCTGTTTATTATATTAATCGTTTAGCCCTGAAAAAATTTACGCAACTCTGGATTCCTGATTTTCCCGGTTACCCAAATCTTAGTGGCAATCTATCTCATAATATCGGACTCCCTTCGCATTCATTATACATTGGTTGCCTTTCAAGATTTACAGATTATCAGACTATGCTCGCACCAGTGGAAAACTTTGAGATTGTCTTATTATTATCCGGACCTGAACCTCAACGGTCTGTTTTCGAAAAAACAGTTACAACCCAGTTACTCCAACAAAGCAGGAAATCAATAGTTATCGGTGGTCAAACTGAAGATAACCTTTCGGTAAATTTAAGTACATCATGCAGACGTGTTTCATTTTTATCAGGTAATGAATTATTTGTTATTCTTAAATTTGCAAAATATATAATCTGCAGGTCCGGATATTCTACAATTATGGATCTGTTTGCTCTTGGGAAGACAGCATTTCTTGTTCCCACACCCGGTCAAACAGAACAGGAATATCTGGCACGTTATCTCCAGCAAAAAAGATTATTCCTGTTTTCAAGGCAAAAGGATTTCAAACTGGAAGATGCCATTCGAAGGCTTGATGAAACAAAAGCCAGTTAAATAATAAACATTGTTGAGGCCACAATTACAAAACCGGCCAGAAATCCGGTGTATATTTCGAAAGGTTTGTGTGCATTCAATATCAGTCGGGCTGTACCTATTAATCCAGCAACAAGTATCGTCAGTATCAGATAAAATTCAAGATTAACCTGCATGTGAATTATCAGGTAGGTAATCAATCCTGCCAGGCCGCCAATTCCAACCATATGCAAACTGATTTTCCATTTTGAAATGACCAGTAAAACAATAAACACAGATGCTGCACACCCCAGGCAGAATGCATGATACTCAGGAGGAATTGGGACTTTTTTCAAAAGGAAATAACAAAAAAGAAACAGTAAAAAACTAATCACCAATGGAATATACCTTTCACGCACCTTTGATAAGTTAATATCAAAAATTAATTTCTGATACAGGAAAAACGGAATCATGCTAAGTGGTATAATAAAAGTGCACAGAATTACAATCAGCAGGATCATCTTTTTATAATCATATGGCAGATATGCCAGATAGGTGCCTGAATTGAACAGCATCAAAAATCCCAGTGAAGGCATAATTAATGGATGAAATAATACAGAGATGATTCTTGCTGTTTTGTCCATACGGATTACAATTCCTTTCTTAAGCGGGCGACTGGGATGTCAAGTTGTTCACGGTATTTAGCAACAGTTCTCCTGGCAATATGGTAACCCTTTTCTTTAAGAATATCAGCAAGTTTTTCGTCTGTAAGAGGTTTTCTTTTTTCTTCTTTCTCAATGCACTCTTCAAGGATCTTTTTAATTTCACGGGTTGATACTTCCTCCCCTGCATCCGTCTGTAATCCCTCAGAGAAGAAATATTTAAGCGGGAAAATACCAAAATGGGTCTGTATGTATTTACTGTTGGCTACTCTTGAAATTGTTGAGATATCCAGATTAGTTATATCTGCAATATTTTTCAGAATCATTGGTTTCAGTTTTTTTTCATCCCCTTCCCTGAAATATTCTTTCTGGTAATTAATAATAGCCTCCATAGTAAGCATCAACGTATTCTGCCTTTGCCGGATAGCTTCAATAAACCATTTTGCAGAATCAAGTTTTTGTTTAACAAAAGTAATTGCATCCTTCTGTTCTCTTGTTTGTTTATTCCGGTTAATGGTATATGATTCAATCATATCACTGTAAGTCTGACTGATCCTTAGTTCCGGAACATTTCTTGCATTAAGGCTTAGCTGAAGCTCACTATCATTATTTTCAAGGAGGAAATCAGGTACAATTTGCTGTATGTTTTTATTCTGAGGATCACTATAAGAACTGCCAGGTTTTGGATTCAATTTAAGAATCTCATCAATTGCCACCTTAAGTTCTTCTTCATCTATATTCAACCTTGCAATGATCTTTTCATAATGTTTTTTCGTGAATTCCTGGAAATAATATTTTAGGATTTTTCTTGCCAGGCAAATTTCCGGAATATTCTTATCCTTATTTTCCACCTGCAAAAGAAGGCACTCCTGGAGATCTCTGGCACCTACTCCAATAGGATCAAAATCCTGTATAATCTTCAGCACCTCATGGAGTTCTTCTTCGTTAGTATGTATATTTTGAGTAAATGCAAGATCATCAACAATCGCCTCAAGTTTTCTACGTAAATAACCGTCTTCATCTATATTGCCAATAAGATAAAGTGCCAGAAGATGTTCTTTTTCAGAAAGTTCCCTTAATCCAAGCTGACTTTCAAGGTATTCATGAAATGATGAGCCTACTGAAAAAGGGATTTCTTCCCGTTTTTCATCTTTTGAATAATTTTTGGGATTAAGCCTGTAAACAGGAATATCTTCTTCATTAAGGTAATCTTCGAGAGAGAATTCTTCGGTATCCTGGTCTGAATCATTATTTTCGTCTTCTTCCTGTTCGTTTTCTTTTTGCGTTGACTCATCTTCGGAACCTTCCTCAAGAAGGGGATTTTCTTCAAGCTCTTTTTTAATTCTCTGTTCAAGCTGAATGGTAGGAATTTCCAGCAGCTTGATCATCTGGATCTGCTGAGGAGAAAGTTTTTGAAGTAATTTCTGTTGTAATTTCTGTTTAAGCATAACCGTTCTGGAAACCTCTGACTATTGCACGGAAAAGTTACAAAAAATCCTTTAAAAATTGGCATTATTAGGTGTTCTGGGAAATGGAATCACATCACGGATATTACTCATTCCTGAAATAAACAGCATAAGCCGCTCAAAACCAAGTCCAAATCCACTATGGGGTGCTGTTCCGAATTTCCGTGTTTCCAGATACCACCACATGTCTTTTTCCGGGAGATTCAATTCTTTGATTCTTTTGAGTAACTTGTTATAGTCATCTTCTCTTTCTGATCCCCCGATTATTTCTCCTATCCGTGGAAATAAAACATCCATTGCTCTTACGGTCTTTCCATCTTCATTCTGCTTCATGTAGAATGCCTTAATATCTTTAGGATAATCAGTAAGAATTACTGGTTTTTTGAAATGTTTTTCTACAAGGTACCTCTCGTGTTCCGCTTGAAGATCGCGACCCCATGCTACAGGAAATTCAAATTTCTGATCTGCTTTCAATAGAATTTCAATAGCTTCGGAATATACCGTACGGGTAAAATCCTGATCAAGAATGAAATTCAATCTTTCGAAAAGTTCTTCGTCATACATTTTCCGAAGAAATTCCAGATCTGTTTTACAATTATCCAGAATATATCTGATAAGGTATTTCAGAAATTCTTCAGCCAGATCCATATTATCATTGATATCATAGAAAGCCATTTCAGGTTCAATCATCCAGAATTCAGCCAGGTGACGAGGTGTATTTGAATTCTCTGCTCTGAATGTTGGACCAAAAGTATAGACTCCGGATAAAGCAAGCGCTCCAAGTTCTGCTTCGAGTTGACCTGAAACGGTTAGATTTGTTTCTTTTCCAAAGAAATCTTCACTGAAATTCACCTTGCCATCTTGTGTCATTGGTGGTGAGACAGGATCAAGAGTTGTCACTCTGAACATTTCTCCGGCACCTTCAGCATCAGATCCGGTTATAATAGGCGTATGTATGTAAAAGAATCCTTTTTCATCAAAATATTTATGAATGGCAAATGACAAATGATGCCGCAATCTGAGAATGGTCCCAAATGTATTTGTCCTTGGCCTTAAATGGGCTATTTCCCTTAGAAATTCCATTGAATGGCCTTTTTTTTGCAAAGGGTAAGTTTCCGGATCAGCTGGTCCGTAAATCTTTATCTCTTCAGCATGAAGCTCAATATCCTGCCCTTTCCCCGGAGATTCCTGTAATTTACCTCTTGCAGAAATACTGGCACCGGTAGTAACCTGATTCATGATGGCTTCATCAAATTTTGGTACATCTGCAACGATCTGTAAATTATTGATCGTTGTGCCATCATTTAATGCAATAAATGCAATTTGTTTGTTTCCTCTTTTTGTACGGACCCATCCTTTAACAAGTACCTCTTTACCGGCGTCCTTTTCATTTAAAATGTCCTTAATGTGTTTCCTTAATAATTCTTTCATTTTATATATCTATTGGAATTTATCTATATATCAGGCTTACAAAAATAAATATTTATTATGCTGATCATGATTTTTTTGAAAATAAAAAGAATGAAGTACCTTTATACAACCATTAGAATTATTTAATAAATGGAAAAAGACAGGCATACTATACTGGTTACCTGGGATTATACTGAAGTATCAGAATATGCACTCCTTCATGCAGTAAGAATTGCAAAAATGGTGGAGAATGATATTAGAATTATTCATATTGTTAATTCTGCGACGGCCAGAAAGAATTTTAATGAGGTGGAGGAACGTTTCAGGAAAACTGTTGAAGAACTGCAAAAAAAGTATAAACTGCCATTACAGACCATTATACTCACGGGTAATATCTTCGCTGAAATATCAAGTTACGCCAGTGACTCTGATGCCAACATGGTAATTATGGGCACTCATGGCATTAAGGGTGTCCAAAAGATAACAGGCAGCCGGGCTCTGAAGGTAATTGCCGGATCAACAATCCCTTTTATTGTTGTCCAGGATAAACCCCAATCAGAAAATCGATTCAGAAGTATTGTATTTCCGATAGATTTTAAAGCAGAAAACAAAGAAAAACTCCAGTGGGCTATTTACCTGGGAAAATATTTCGATTCAAAAGTTTACTTATTTAAGGCTCCGGTTACTGACAAAGGACTGGTAAAAAAAGTTAATGTCAATCTGAGCTTTGCAGTCAAATTTCTGATCCAGAACAATCTTGATTATGAAATTCATACCGGCACCAAATCTTCAAAATTTGCTGTTGAAACCCTTGAATTTGCACAAAAAATCAATGCAGACCTGATTCTTATTACGACAACCAAATACATCAATATTGCTGATATTATGTTTGGTGCACCCGAACAATTCATCATAGCAAACAGCTCAAAAATTCCCGTAATGTGCGTAAATCCCAGGGCCGCTTATGCCCCTGTTGGTCAATTTATGTGGGGAAGATAAGAAGAGCCGAGAATCCATACTATCATTGTAAAAGAAATCACAAAGCCTTATCTTAGCACACGCAATTCCTGACAAAATAACTGATCTATGTCTATTGTTGTCAAAGATGTTACAAAACTTTACGGGAAACAGAAAGCCCTGGATAATGTCACTTTTAACATCAACAAAGGAGAGGTGGCAGGTTTTATAGGCCCTAATGGTGCGGGTAAATCTACCATGATGAAGATTATTACAGGATATATCCCTCCTACCTCAGGAGATGTGTTTGTAAATGATTTAAATACAGTTGAAAATTCAATTAATATCAGGAAAATAATAGGTTATCTGCCCGAGCATAATCCTCTTTATCCTGAAATGTATATTATTGAATACCTTAATTATGTAGCGGGATTATATGGCATTAATAAGAACTCAAAAGAACTTATAGAAGCAATCATTGCAAAGACCGGTCTTGAAGCAGAAAAGAAAAAAAAGATAGGGGCACTTTCAAAAGGATACCGGCAGAGAGTCGGACTTGCACAAGCTCTGATCCATGATCCTGAAATCCTCATACTAGATGAACCCACATCCGGATTGGATCCAAATCAGATCATAGAAATCCGTAGTCTTATTTCCAAATTGGGTAAAGAAAAAACAGTTATGTTATCAACCCATATTATGCAGGAAGTAGAAGCAATCTGCGACAGGGTTATAATTATTGACAAAGGAAAAATTGTTGCGGATGAAGAACCAGGCAAAATCAGAAGCCACGGTATTGAAACTTTCATGACAGTAATAGTCGAGTTTAACAAGAAAATAACTCCTGAACTGCTTATTTCCATTTCAGGAATCGGACAACCAGTAAACACAGAGGGTAATACCTGGTTAATTCAGGCTCCATCTGGTAAAGATATACGTGAAGAGATTTTCGAATTTGCAGTTGAACACGGATTAAAGGTATTGTTAATGCAGATAAAGGAGAAAAAACTTGAGGATGTATTCCGTGACTTAACCAAATAATAACTTTTGGATATCATAAGGATAATTATTTACTTCGTATCCTTCAAAAAAACAGTATGAGTTATTTTTTTACATCAGAATCAGTGTCCGAAGGACATCCGGATAAACTTGCAGACCAGATATCAGATGCCTTGCTTGATGAATTTTTAAGGCGTGATAATAATTCCAAGGTTGCCATTGAGACACTGGTAACAACCGGATTGGTTGTGCTTAGCGGGGAAGTTCATACCAACACTTATGTTGACGTTCAGCAGGTGACCAGGGATGTGATTCGTAACATTGGTTATACCAAAGCCGAATATATGTTTGATGCTGATTCCTGCGGGATTATTTCTACAATTCATGAACAATCACCGGATATCAGGCAAGGTGTGGAAAGAACCGATGAACTTGAACAGGGTGCAGGTGACCAGGGAATGATGTTCGGTTATGCATGCGAAGAAACGGATGATTATATGCCTCTCGCATCTGACCTCTCCCATTTATTACTTCAAGAACTGGCTGCCATACGTAAGGAAGGAAAGGAAATGATTTATCTCAGGCCTGATTCCAAATCACAGGTGACCATAGAATACAACAATAACCATCAACCTGCAAGAATACATACTATAGTTGTCTCGACCCAACATGATGCATTTGATCGGGATGATTCTAAAATGCTGGCAAAAATCAAAGAAGATGTTAAAAATATCCTGATCCCAAGAGTAAAAAAGAGATCATCAGCAAAAGTCAGAAAAATCTTCAATGACGATTTCATTCTACATGTAAATCCTACCGGGAAATTTGTGATCGGTGGTCCGCATGGAGATACTGGATTGACAGGCAGAAAAATCATTGTCGATACTTACGGTGGTAAAGGTGCACATGGAGGAGGAGCATTTTCAGGTAAAGATCCTTCAAAAGTTGACCGGTCTGGTGCTTACGCTATGAGGCATGTCGCAAAAAATATGGTCGCTGCAGGAATTGCCCATGAAATACTTGTCCAGGTTGCATATGCAATTGGAGTTGCAAGACCAATTGGACTTTTTGTAAATACTTTTGGCACTTCCAAAATTCAAATGAATGACAGTGAGATAGCACAAAAAATCCTTAATATATTTGATCTGAGGCCAGGTGCCATTATTAAGAGGTTTGGACTAAAAAATCCAATTTATCTACCAACTGCCGCTTATGGGCATATGGGAAGAGACTACCATAAAGATTTCGTTGAGATTATAAATAACAGTAATTCCACACTCGAAGAAAGAATACAAAAGGAAGTGGAGTTTTTTGCATGGGAAAAGATAGATTATGTCGATAAACTTAGAAGTGAATTCCGGTTATCTTAGTTAATTTCAACTTTATTTTCAAGGTTCTTCTCATCTGAAAAAATAGAAAAAAGTTTATTATCATGCCTGAAAAGAATTGGTACGCTCTGTATACCAAGCCCCGCTGGGAGAAGAAAGTTTCACAACTTCTGGACGAACGGAGAATTGAGAATTATTTGCCTCTTCAGAAAGTACTGAAACAATGGAGCGACCGGAAGAAGTGGGTGCAGGAACCATTATTCAGGTCTTATATTTTTGTTCATATATTGCCTGATGAGTATTTACCCGCACTTCAGACATCAGGTGTAGTCAGGTTTGTTACTTTTGAAAGAAAAGCTGTTACTATTCCCCCTGTTCAGATTGAAGCTATTAAAACATACGTTCAGACAGGTGAGGAATTGATACAGGAAACACCAGATGTAAAAACAGGTGATCGCGTAATTGTAATCCGAGGAACTCTTAAAGGACTTGAAGGAATATTGGTCCAGGTTTCTAATAAGAAAAGGCTGAGAATTATGATAGAAGGAATACAACAATCACTACATATTAAAGTTCCGCTTTCTTATATCAGAGTATTAACTCCTTCAGAATAATAGTTCCAGGCAAATTATTTTCTGAAATTACCTGACTTTTAAATCCCTTAAAAACAATTTCGAAGTATGCCGGATAGAATCGGCAACGGGGATAAATTCAATGCCGGTTGCATTACGTATTTTTTCGTTTGAAAAAAGAATCTTGTTTTTTACACTGGCAACTATATCTTTAGTAATCACTCTCTTGCCAGAAAGAAATATACTCCTCAGCCAGTCGAGGTAATATGCGGTTTTTACCATAAATGGGGTCGCATATATGCCAGGAGGTTTCTTGCCCAATGAATCAGCAATCATTGACAAAATTTCTTTATATGTGTAATTCCCTGATGAAATTATATATCTCTCCCCTGAAAATTCTCCATTCATCAAAATTATCATAGCTTTTACAACATCTCTGACATCCACGTAACCGGTGATGCCTTGTGTATAGAACCTGATACCTTTATACACTTCCTGAAATAAACGAATACTGCTGCGCTGCCAGTCACCGGGACCAATAATAATTGATGGATTAACTATTACGGCATTTAAACCCTCATTAATACCTCTCCACACCTCCATCTCTGCCATATATTTACTGGTTGCATATACTGACTCCTTTCCCTTGCTGGTCCAGAATACTTCTTCATCAAGCATTTCACCATTTTCTGCTGAACCAATTGCTGAAGTGGAGCTTACAAAACATAATTTTTCGATTCCTTTTTCTAGGCATGCATTTACCATATTTGCAGTACCATTTGCATTAATCCTCAGAATTTCAGATTTATCAGCCGGATCAAAAGAAACGAAACCTGCAGTATGATATACTTTCCTGATGCCTTTTAAAGCTTCGAACACATCAACAGGATTTGTAACGTCACCATCAAACCATTCTATCCGTGATAAAGCCTGATCCGGATCATCAGTATAATACCCAAAAACCTTTTTAACGATTTCCGGTTTTGATGATTTCCGCTTTAATGTTCTGACTGTATCTCCGTTCCTGGTGAGTTCAAACAATAAATGAGATCCTACAAGTCCGGTTCCACCTGTTACAAGAATCATGTGTCAGTATAGTTAAGATCAAATGGCGAAATTAATCTTTTTATTCTTTTAATTTTTTCGAAATAAAAATGAAATAAATGACCGATAATTTAATGATTTCTGGATTAAAGGTTAAGAAACCTTTTAAAATCGAAATTATGAAAAATGAAAAAACAATGGATTTCCCATTTAGCCGGATTATAAGTCCCAAATCCTCACTTAATGAAATCAGTACTAATGAAGACTATGAGAAATTTTGTAATGTGCGTGATGAAATGAATAAATTTATAATTAATCTGAATCACTCCGGGCTCTCCGAGACTGTTCCTGACCAGATACATTATCTTTATGTCGCTCTCATTCATATTGAGAATGTTGAAAAGGAGATAATAAGCTCCTGCCTTACAGAGGAAATGCTTTCACAGAATAAAATTATTGAGGATATTAATTGTCTTAAAATTATGGTCCTGGATTATATCCGTGAACTTTCAGACTATATTGATAACTAATGAGAAAAAGCTGATTTATACAAATTATATTAGATTGTCGATTATCTTTTGTATAAACTTCATAATTTCGTGACTTTAATCTAAACTTTAAAATCCGAGATTATGTTTTCAGGAATTGTTGAAGAAACTGCAATTATTACCAAACTTGAAAAAGAACAGGAGAACCTTCATATTACATTGACCTGCTCATTTGTCAATGAATTATCTATTGACCAGAGTATTTCTCATGATGGTGTTTGTCTTACAGTTGTAAAAAAAACTGCGAAGGATTATACTGTTACGGCCATACTTGAAACTCTGCAGAAAACTAATCTTCGTTATTGGAAAATCGGAGGGAAAGTAAATCTTGAACGTAGTGTTAAAGCCGATGGGCGACTTGATGGACATATGGTACAGGGACATATTGATCTTACTGCTACCTGCACTGAAGTCAAAGAAGCTGAAGGAAGTTGGTATTATTCTTTTACATATGAACCCCGGTCTGAAGAACATATGACTGTTGAGAAAGGATCGGTTTCCGTCAATGGCGTATCCCTTACTGTTGTTAATTCACTAGAAAAATCATTCCAGGTTGCTATCATACCCTATACATATCAGGTCACTAATTTCCATGAAATAAAAAAAGGAAGTGTTGTTAATATTGAATTTGATATTATTGGGAAATATATTGCCCGCATACTAAAAAAGCAACTGGGGAAATAAATGTCAGTTTTGTAGCTTCCTTTTCCCATCAGCATTTTAAAAATTTCTTTATCTTTGCACGATTTTAAAAAGACCTATGAGCGCTAAGTTCCCGGAATATAAGAACCTTGACCTTCCTCAAATAAACAAGGAAATACTAGAGGAATGGAAAAGGAATGATACTTTCAAAAAAAGCCTTGAGATCAGGAAGAGCAGTCCGGATTTTGTTTTTTATGAAGGGCCACCATCTGCAAATGGAATTCCCGGGATTCATCATGTTATGGCCCGTACGATTAAAGATATTTTCTGTCGCTATAAAACCCAGAAGGGATTTCTTGTCGACCGTAAAGCAGGTTGGGATACACATGGACTCCCAATTGAATTAGCAGTGGAGAATCTTCTTGGCATCACCAAAGAAGATATTGGTAAGAAAATAAGTGTAAAAAAATATAATGAAACCTGTCGTGAAGAGGTTATGCGATATACAAGGGAATGGGAAGAACTGACCGATAAGATGGGTTACTGGATCAATATGGAAGATCCATATATCACTTATGATAACCGGTACATAGAAACTCTCTGGTACCTGCTTAAAGAACTTTATAATAAGAAATTACTCTATAAGGGATATACTATTCAACCCTATTCTCCTGCTGCCGGTACAGGTCTGAGCAGCCATGAACTTAATCAACCAGGATGTTACAGGGATGTAAAAGATACTACTATTGTCGCACTATTTAAAATAATACGCAATCAGAAATCGGAATTTCTTTATTCAGATGTTGATACCGATATCTTTGTTATGGCATGGACAACCACCCCCTGGACCCTGCCGTCCAATACTGCTCTGGCTATTGGCACTGACATTGATTATATTAAGGTAAAGTCTTTTAATCCTTATACAGGAAATCCGATTACAGTGATCCTGGCCAAAGCAATATCTGAAGGATATTTTCCCGCCAGGGCAGCTGGACTTAGTTTTGAAGAATATCAACCCGGCAATAAAGATATTCCCTATAAAATTCTTTCTTCCCACAAGGGTAAAGAATTGGAAGGTGTTTCCTATGAACAGCTTATTGACTGGGTAAAACCTGACAGGGAAGCATTCAGGGTTTTGCTGGGTGATTTTGTTTCGACTGATGAAGGTACTGGTGTTGTTCATATTGCACCCACTTTTGGCGCTGATGACTATAAAATAGCCCTTGAATATAATATTCCTCCCCTGACTATTATTGATAAAGATGGAATTATCCAACCGCTTGTTGATAAGAAGGGCAGGCTATTCAGGATCGAAGATATGGACCCTCAATTTGTAAAGGATCATATAAATGTTAAGACATATGGCGAATTCTCAGGGAAATATGTCAAAAATGAATACGATGAAACGATACCTGAAGACAGTGAAACTACTGATGTGGCTATCGCAGTGAACCTGAAAAAACAAAACAAGGTATTTCAGATCTCAAAATATGTACATAGTTATCCTCATTGCTGGCGGACTGATAAACCGGTTTTATATTATCCTATGGAGTCATGGTTTATACGTACTACAGCTTTGAAGAACCGTCTTATTGAATTAAATAACACCATAAACTGGAAGCCCCAGTCAACTGGAACAGGAAGGTTCGGACAATGGCTTGAAAATCTTGTAGATTGGAACCTGTCAAGGTCACGTTTCTGGGGGACTCCCCTGCCTATCTGGATCACCGAAGACCGTAAAGAAGAAAAGTGTATTGGTTCTGTGTCCGAACTCAGAGAAGAAATTGAAAAATCCGTTGTTGCAGGATTCATGAAGAAGAATCCCCTCGTTAAATACAAATCTGGAGATAATTCTGCTGAAAATTATAATAAATTCGACCTTCACCGTCCTTTTGTGGACGACATTATACTTGTTTCACCATCTGGAAAGAAAATGTTCCGGGAGCCCGATCTGATTGATGGTTGGTTCGATTCAGGTGCTATGCCATATGCACAATGGCATTATCCTTTTGAAAGAAAAGATGAATTTACCAGTCTTTTCCCTGCAGATTTTATAGCTGAGGGTGTTGACCAGACCCGTGGATGGTTTTTTACACTTCACGCTATAGCAACTATGATTTCTGATTCCGTTTCCAGTAGAAATATTGTTTCGAACGGACTGGTACTCGACAAAAACGGTAATAAAATGTCGAAAAGGCTTGGAAATGCTATCGATCCTTTCGAAACAATAAAAAAATATGGTGCTGATCCTTTACGATGGTATATGATGGTTAACTCACAACCCTGGGACAATCTTAAATTTGATCCTGAGGGCGTGGATGAAGTAAGAAGGAAATTTTTTGGTACACTTTTTAACACCTATGCATTTTTTGCTCTTTATGCTAATATCGATGGATTTAATTTTAAAGAAGATCTTGTGCCCGTTTCAGAAAGGCCTGAAATTGACCGTTGGATCATATCTCTTCTGAATACCCTTATTAAAGATGTAGATTGCTATTATAATGATTATGAACCTACCTGGGCAGCAAGAGCTATCCAGGATTTCGTTATCGATAATCTCAGCAACTGGTATGTCAGGCTAAACCGGAAGCGTTACTGGGGCGGGGAATATTCACAGGATAAACTTTCTGCATTTCAGACCCTTTATACATGCCTTGAAACACTGACTCAGCTGATGGCTCCTCTGGCACCTTTTTATGCTGAAAAAATCTTTTGTGATCTAAACCGGCTGACAGGCAGACTTTCTGTGGAATCTGTTCACCACACTGATTTTCCTGTTTACGAGGGATCCCTGATCAATAAAGCCCTTGAAGAGCGGATGGGAATTGCCCAGAAAATCTCTTCTATGGTGCTGGGACTGAGAAGAAAAGTCAATATTAAAGTGCGACAGCCATTGAATAAAGTCCTGATTCCTGTGCTGAATAATGGCTTTCAGCAAAAAGTCGAAGCTGTTGAAAATCTTATTCTTACTGAAATCAATGTTAAGAATCTTGAATATCTTACAGATACAAGCGAAATACTAGTAAAAAAAATAAAGCCTAATTTTAAATCACTTGGCCCACGATTCGGTAAACTGATGAAACCAATTACAGCTGCCGTTAATCAGATGACCCGCGAAGATATTAATAAGTTTGAAAGAGAAGGTAGCTATTCAATTGTGGTTGACTCACAAACCATTGCTCTCGGTCCGGATGATCTGGAAATCGTATCTGAAGACATACCCGGATGGCTTGTTGCCAGTGATGGCAATATTACTGTTGCCCTTGATATAACCGTAACCGATGATTTAAGATTAGAAGGAATAGCAAGAGAATTTGTGAACCGGATCCAGAACTACAGGAAAGAGAGCGGATTTGATGTTACGGATAAAATTAATATCTCAATCCAGAGACATGAATTTACCAATGAAGCCATTGTTAAGCATAAAGAATATATTGTTTCTCAAACACTTGCAAAAGAAATTATCCTTGTAGAAAACCTGGATAAGAATACTTCCCGTCAGGTTGAGATTGATGATGATATCATTACCTGGCTGAAAATCGAAAGGATAGGCTGATTATTGTTTTTGGCATTAATTGCTGAATTCACAATTAATTTAGAATCATTTTAAGAACATATAGTTGTTATTTAAATTTTCTTATATTTGCCGAAAATTTGGAAGCCATGGGAGAAAAGACGAGATATTCAGATGATGAGCTTGAGGAGTTTAGACAGATAATTCTAAATAAGCTTGATAAAGCAAAGAAGGATTATGACCTGCTGAAAGATGCTATAACACAGAGTGAAAGCAATGACACTCAGGATACATCCCCAACCTTTAAGGTTCTTGAGGAAGGAGCAGCTACGCTTTCGAAAGAAGAAGCCGGGAAACTTGCACAAAGGCAACAGAAGTTTATCCAGCATTTGCAGGCAGCTCTTGTAAGAATTGAAAATAAGACTTATGGTGTATGTCGTGTTACCGGCAAACTGATACCAAAGGAAAGACTGCGCGCGGTACCCCATGCAACTCTTAGCATCGACGCTAAACAGCAGCAACAACAATAATTATCTTTATTTTAATGTGAAATAAAAAAAGATTGGAAGAATTCTTCCAATCTTTTTTTTATTTATATAATTATCTTTGCCTTCCTGATAAAATTATTATGTCAACAACAACAAAATCAATCATAATTATACTTGCCATTATCATTATAGATCAGATAATGAAAATCTGGATTAAGACTTCTATGGTAATGGGGCAGGAAATCCATGTATTTGGTAATTGGTTTATTCTTCATTTTACGGAAAATGATGGTATGGCTTTTGGTATTAACTTTCCGGGCAATTCCGGAAAGCTTATCCTGAGTCTTTTTCGTATTTGTGCTATTGTCGGTATTGCAATTTTCCTGCGCCATTTGATTCTGAATAAAGCACATCCTGGTTTTATTATCAGTGTTTCCATTATCCTGGCTGGAGCCATTGGAAATATTATAGATTCTGCCTTTTATGGATTGATTTTCAACCACAGCTGGGGACAGGTGGCTGAAATATTTCCTGAAAAAGGTGGATATGCACCATTTCTCTATGGCAAGGTTGTAGATATGTTATATTTCCCGATTATACGTGGAGACTGGCCGCAATGGTTCCCTATCTGGGGTGGCCGGGAATTCATTTTCTTCAGGCCGGTTTTTAATATTGCCGATTCATCTATTACAGTAGGTGTCTTCATCATTCTTTTCTTCCAGAAGAAATTCTTTAAATCCGGTGAAGAAAAAACCGGACAAGTTTCAAAATAATATATTTATTCTTCTGCAAGTAAAAAATCTAATTGTCTTTTTGCCAGGTTGGCCCGTGCAATTTCAATCCTGATCTGGTCTCCCAGCTGAAATCTTTTCCTGGTTTTTTTACCATTAATACAATAATTCTTCTCATCATATTCATAGAAATCACCATACAAATCCTTCAGGGAGATCATGCCTTCACATTTACAATCTAGTAATTCAACATATAATCCCCACTCTGCAACGCCCGAAATCACTCCTTCAAATACCTGTCCTATTTTATCAGCAAGGAACTCAACCTGCTTGTATTTAACAGACGCCCATTCAGCTTCCATGGCCTTTCTTTCCATTTCGGAAGAATGTTTGCAACGCATTTCATAATTCTTCTGATCCTTCGAATCTCCCCCTTTTAGATAGTGATCAAGCAACCTATGTACCATCATATCAGGATACCTGCGGATAGGTGATGTAAAATGGGTATAGTATTGAAAAGCCAATCCATAATGCCCTATATTTAAAGTGGAATACTCCGCTTTTGCCATTGTACGGATGGCAAGATTTTCAATGATATTTTGTTCTTTTTTGCCTTTTACTTCTTCAACCAGTTTGTTCATGGAAACAGCGATTTTTTTCTTGCTGCTCAAACTGAGATTATAACCAAATCGTTTGATAAAATATGAAAACGATTCAAGCTTTTCCTGATTTGGTCTGTCATGAATCCTGTAAACAAAAGTTCTTGGATTTGTTTT
>CAZEKO010000006.1:22148-32603 GCA_964512775.1 uncultured Bacteroides sp.
TTTTTTTGGTTTCCCTATCAGCTCAGCCACCCTTTTATTCGCCAGAAGCATAAATTCTTCAATGAGCTGGTTTGATTCTTTGTTTTCCTTCCAGTAAACTCTTAGTGGATATCCTTTTTCATCAATTTCAAATTTTACCTCTACCCTTTCAAATGAAAAGGAACCTTTTCTGAAACGCTCAGCCCTGAGTTGTTGTGCCAGTTTATGGAGAGTAAGGATTTGATCTTTTAACTCACCTTTTCCGGATTCAATGATTTCCTGTGCTTCCTCGTATGAGAATCTGTGGTCGGAACGAATGACCGTTCTGCCAAACCATTCATCCAGAATATCCGCATTATTATTCATTTCAAAAACCACGGAGTAACACAATTTTTCTTCACCAGGTCTGAGTGAACAAATAAAGTTCGAAAGTTTCTCAGGCAACATAGGAACAACCCTGTCTACAAGATAAACTGATGTCCCCCTATTATATCCTTCCTGGTCAATTATTGACTTTGGCTTGACGTAATGCGTCACATCGGCAATATGAATTCCTACTTCCCAATTACCATTTTTAAGTCTTCTGAGTGATAATGCGTCATCAAAATCTTTAGCATCGGCAGGATCAATGGTAAAAGTCGGCACTGTTCTGAAATCTCTCCTCGATTTATAATCTTCTTTTGTTATCCTGTCGCTGATCAGATCTGAAGCCCTGGTGACTTCTGCAGGGAATGTCCAAGGAAGTTCAAATTCCGCCAGTATTGCATGCATTTCGACCTCATTCTCACCAGGATCACCCAGAACTTCTAAAATCTCTCCGGATGGATTCTTCGAACCTTTTGGCCAGTCAGTTATTCTGGCTATTGCTTTCTGGCCGTCTTTTGCACCCTTCAGTTTATCCGGAGAAATGAACAAATCATAAGGCATATCTTTTGAACCGCAATTAAGAAAAGCAAAGTGGGTGGAGACTTCAACAATACCCACAAAAGTTTTTCTTGACCGTTCAATAATTTCCACAACCTCACCTTCAAGCCGCTTCCCTTTTCTCCTGGCATACATGTAAACTTTAACATAATCACCATTCAGAGCATGGTTAAGATTATCCTTTGAAACATAAATATCCTCCTTAATATCATCTGTGACAATATATGCATCACCATGCTGAGTCATATCAACTGTACCTGATACATAACCTCCCTTGGATTTCAGCTTGAATTTTCCCGGGTAGACTTCTACAAGATCATCCTTGTCCTTAAGGTAATTCAGTACGTCGTTTATCATCCTCTGAGGAGCAGTATCACGGATTTCAAGAAGTTTTGCGATCTGTTTGTAGTTCAGGGTTTTATTGGGATTCCCGGTAAATACATCCATTACTGCGACAGCTAATGAGCTTCTATTATAGGATGTCCTGGATGACTTTCTTTTTTTGCCTTTCTTTGCCATAATGAAAATTAGTAATTTTGAGATTCAAAACAAGATAGGATTTTTCTTTTAAAATATAACCATGAATACCAAATTCATTATCTACAATACATTGACTCGCAAAAAGGAAATTTTTAAGCCTCTGAAACCCCCACTTGTTGGACTTTATGTTTGCGGACCAACAGTATATGGAGATCCACATCTCGGCCATGCCCGACCAGCTATTACCTTTGATCTTCTATTCCGTTATCTCAGCCACCTTGGATATAAAGTCCGTTATGTCAGGAATATTACGGATGTTGGCCATCTTGAACATGATGCAGATGATGGAGAGGATAAGGTTGCAAAAAAGGCAAGACTTGAACAGCTTGAACCGATGGAAGTAGTGCAGTTCTATATGAACCATTACCATGACAAAATGAGGCAATTAAATGTATTGCCTCCTACAATTGAACCTTTAGCATCCGGACACATTATAGAACAGCAGCAGATGGTCTCCAGATTGCTTGAAAACGGCTATGCATATGAAAGTAATGGTTCAGTTTATTTCGATATTGATAAATATGGCAGAAATTACAAATATGGCAAGCTATCAGGAAGAAATACCGAAGATCTTTTACAATCTTCCCGCGATTTAGAAAAACAATCAGATAAAAGAAATCCACTTGATTTCGCTCTATGGAAAAAAGCAGAACCTGAACATATAATGCACTGGCCTTCACCCTGGAGCGATGGTTTCCCGGGATGGCATCTTGAATGCTCTGTAATGAGCCGGAAATATCTTGGTGAACAATTTGACATTCATGGTGGTGGAATGGATCTTCTTTTTCCGCATCATGAATGTGAAATAGCGCAGACAGTTGCCGACCAGGGAAAGGAATCGGTCCGCTACTGGATGCATAATAACATGATTACCATTAACGGGCAAAAAATGGGTAAATCTCTCGGTAATTCCATTATGCTTGAAGAATTTTTTACGGGAAATCATAAACTTCTGGATAAGGCGTATAGTCCAATGACAATAAGGTTTTTCATTCTTCAGGCTCACTATCGCAGTCCGCTTGATTTTTCCAATGAAGCATTACTGGCCACAGAAAAAGGACTGGACAGACTCAAAGAAGGAATTAAAAACCTTAATAAAATCATCCCATCAGAAAAATCTACTATTAATCCTGACAAAATAGAGAATAATTTTTATGAGGCAATGAATGATGATTTGAATAGTCCGGTGGCTATTTCATATTTATTCGATGGCATCAGGGAAATAAATTCCGTCATCGCAGGCCATGACAGCCTGACGGCTTCAGATACTGAAAAACTTAAGAAGATCTATCGGTCATTTGTATATGATGTTCTTGGCCTGCACGAAGAATCACAAACATTTGAAAATAAAGAACTTCTAAAAAACCTGATTGATCTTCTGCTTAAAATGCGCATGGAGGCACGAAATAACAAGGATTTCAAAACATCCGACCGCATAAGAAATGAATTAGAAAAATTCGGAGTTGAAATTCATGATACAAAAGATGGTTTTGAGTGGAAAATATAAGTTTACAGAATTGTATATAAGTCACAAAATAAAGATAGGTGAGTGTGAGGTGGGGGGAGATGCTCCGGTTAGGGTACAGTCAATGACCAATACCGACACACTTGATACTGATGCGACTGTTAAACAATGCATTCGTATTATCAAGAAAGGAGCTGATTTTGTTCGATTAACCGTAAGAAGCAGCAGGGAAGCAAAAAATCTGAGGAATATTAAAAATGAACTGGAAAAAAGAGGATTTTACACACCTTTGATTGCAGATGTACACTTTAATCCAAAGATCGCAGAAATATCAGCCGCGATAATTGATAAAGTAAGAATTAATCCCGGAAATTTTGCTGGTGAGGATTTTAAAGATAAGTTTATTTCTCTCCTTCATATCTGTAAAAAAAATCATACAGCGATCAGAATCGGTGTCAATCATGGATCATTATCTGAGAGAATAATGGAAAAATTCGGGAATACGCCCGAGGGAATGGTAGAATCTGCAATGGAGTACCTCAGGATATGTTCACTGGAAAAATTCTCAGATGTAGTGGTTTCTATTAAATCGAGCAACACAAGAATAATGATCTGGTCGAACCGGTTACTTGCTAAAACCATGATGGAGGAAGGAATGAATTTCCCTGTGCATCTCGGGATTACTGAAGCAGGAGATGGAGAAGACGGGAGACTTCGGTCGGCAATAGGAATTGGAACTTTACTAGGAGAAGGAATCGGAGATACTATAAGAATTTCTCTTACCGAGGACCCGGAAAAAGAAATTCCGGTAGCTGTTAAACTGGTTTCATTATTTGAAAATTTCAGGCATGCACCAGATAATATACCTCCATGGAATCAATTTATATCATTACCAAGAAAGACTGGCAGGATAATGAATATAGGAGATACCCAGGTCCCTGTGGTAATTTCTACCGGATATGAATTCTTAGAATTCCAGGATAAACAGAAAAATCAAGCTGTTCCTGACTATATCTTAACACATCCTGATCATTTGCTATCATACAAAAACAATGAAAATCAATACTTTCCTCTTTTCAGCCTCAGACAATTGTCAATAAATAGAAAACGATCATCAATTTTAAATTTTATACAGGTGCATCCTGAAGAGATTGATGATTTAAACCGTTCAGAATATTTAAAAGATGCCGAAAAATATGTTCTTATCATTCGAACAGAATCCGGTGACCATCGTTCATTATTTAATGGAATTGACAAATATATCCGATATGGTTTTTCCAATCCGGTAATTATTCGATCTTTATTTACAGAACCTGATCCTGAACTTTTTTTATTAAAAGCCTCATCTGAACTTGGAAGATTTTTTACAGACAAACTGGCCGATGGCATCTGGCTGGAGAATCCAAATTTTAAACCTTCAGAAATAACCCACCTCTCTTTTGGTTTGCTACAAGCCGCAAGAGCAAGGATCTCCAGGACCGAATATATCTCTTGTCCCTCATGCGGACGAACATTATTCAATATCCAGGATACTCTTGCAAAAGTGAAATCGGCTACTTCACACCTCAGGCATCTGAAGATCGCTGTAATGGGTTGTATCGTTAATGGTCCCGGTGAAATGGCAGATGCTGATTATGGTTTTGTCGGCAGTGCTGCGGGAAAGGTTACTCTTTTCAGAAATAAAGAAATTGTCAAAAAAAATATCCCAATAGAACATGCTATAAATGAAATGATTAGTTTAATCAAAGATCATGGTGATTGGGTTGATGCATAAATAATCATTAGATGATAGATCTCAAAAACATAAAGAATATTATACTCGATCTGGGTAGAGTAATTCTCAAAATCAATCTGGATAATACAATAATTGCATTCAAAGAATTTGGATTTCCTCAGTTAGATGAGCTTGACATTGTGTTTTCAAGGTATCCTTTTTTCATGCAATTTGAACTTGGATTAATATCAGCAGAACAATTTATTTCTGATATCAGCAAAACAACAGGTAATAATCTGTCCGATGAATCTATTTTGGAAGCATGGAATTCAATGATTGGTGAATATTATGAGGACACTATCCCATTGATTCAGCAACTGGGCAAAAAATACAGGATGTTCCTGTTAAGTAATACAAACGAATTACATGAAAAAGAATATAATAACCGTCTGAAGAAAGATTATGGGATAGCAAATCTCTCTGTAATATTTGAAAAGGTTTATTATTCCCATACACTGCATCTTAGTAAACCGGATCCATTAATATTTAAATTCGTTATGAACGAAAACCAACTGGTCGCAGGAGAAACTTTATTTATCGATGATATCCTTGTTCATATTGAAAGTGCTGCAAAACTGGGAATAAGAACATTTCATTTGAAAGATCCATTAAAATTAACTGATGTTTTAATATAGGTCTCCGGTATTCCTGATAATAATATATTCTTGTCTTATTTCTTGATTAATAATTAAGATCTGATGCTGATAAACGGAAAACCTTACCAGACCATCTGGCCTGATGAAAATGATAAAGGCACGATTAAATATATAAATCAACTGTATCTTCCTTTTCGTTTTGTTGTTGATGAACTTCATACTTCAGAAGATACATTTAATGCCATTTACGAAATGAAGTTAAGGGGTGCCCCCTTAATAGGTGTAACTGCCGCATTTGGTATCTATCTTGCCGCTCTGGAAGCGAAAGGTACGGCCAATCCCAGGGAATATATTATCTCATTTGCTCATAAATTATTAAAAGTGCGTCCTACCGCAGTAAATCTCGAAATGGCCATAAATCGTCAGATTGAGGCTATGATGATACTTAAAGATCCTGCAGACCTGATAAATATCACTCTAAAAACCAGCATTAATTTAATGGAGGAAGAAAAGGAACGGTGCCGGCAAATCGGACTTCATGGATTACCGATAATTGAAAAGATAGCTCTGAATAAACCCGGACAATCAGTAAATATTCTGACTCACTGCAATGCAGGCTGGCTGGCATGTATTGATTATGGGACAGCAACTGCTCCAATATACCTCGCACACGATAAAGGTATTCCTGTTCATGTATGGGTGGATGAAACCCGACCAAGAAATCAGGGAAGCCGGCTTACAGCCTGGGAACTCGGACAACACGGAGTGCCACACACAATTATCGTGGATAATGCTGGTGGACATCTAATGCAGTCAGGAATGGTAGATATTGTAATTGTGGGCAGCGACCGTACAACACTCACCGGATATGTTGCTAATAAAATTGGAACATATCTTAAGGCTCTGTCTGCCGTTGATAACGGTATACCTTTTTATGCAGCGGTACCTTCATCTTCTATTGATCCAAAAATCAGGAATCCATTACAAGGAATCCCTATCGAAGAAAGAGATGACAGTGAGGTACGATACATTGAAGGTTGGTCAGGCAGAGAAATACAAAAAGTACAGATCATGTCATCAGAAAGCCCTGTTTCTAATTATGGATTCGATATTACACCACCGCGATTGATTACCGGATTAATAACTGAAAGGGGGATTTGCGCAGCCAGTGAACAAGGATTATTCAGCCTTTTCCCTGAAAAATTTTGAGCAATGAGAATAGGGATAATATCAGATATTCATTCAGACCTTCTCGCTTTGGAAGAAACATTGAGGGTTTTATCGACCAGGGGATATGATAAACTTGTATGTCTTGGTGATATTATCGGTTATAGTTATCATTATAAAGAGAATCTTGAAGGAAGGAATTCGGATGCCTGTGTTAAACTTGTAAAGGAATACTGCGATAAAGTTATAGCCGGGAATCATGACATGTACTGGTCTCTAAGATTACCGGATTATCTAAGGAAAAATAAATATCCTGATAACTGGTATAAGCTTAACCTGAAAGAAAGAATGAATTTTTCGAATAATTCAATCTGGCTTTATGATGATGAAATGGATGAACCAATTCTGGCAGATAATATCAATTTTCTCTCCTCACTTCCTGAAACTTATACCATGAATTGTGGTAGTTTTTCTATCCTTTTTACTCATTTCCTTTACCCTGACCTTACCGGTTCATCAAAATTTTTCCCTGAAACAATTAAGAATTTCAGGCCGCATTTGAAATTTATGCAATCAAATAAATGTCTTCTGGGTATTGCTGGACATGCGCATCTTCAGGGATATTCTATTACTTCAAAGAAACATTTCAGATATAACTTTTTTGGAAAAACAATGCTTGATTCTATACCACAGGTTATTTTAGGTCCTGCCGTTACACGAGGTGACAGTAAAAACGGATTTATGATCCTTGATACTGAAATTCCCGAACTGGAAGTAATTCAGATTTAAACAATAAAATTAACTTTGTATTCCGTTTGAAAAAGATATGTTCAAATGAATGACAACAGGATTCGATTCAGATATATTATAAATTATTTCCTGCCGGCATTATTAACTATTGCCTTATATGTCATTCTGTTGCTTGTATTCATACTGCCCTATTTCGAAGCGCAACTTTTTGAAAGGAAACGTGAACTTATACGCGAACTTACCTTGCAGGCAATTAATATCACCAATGAGCTCAAAAATGAAGCAGATTCAGGAACAATTAATATTGATGAAGCGAAAGAAATCGCTATTAATGCAATTAGTCAAATCAAATATGGAGCAGATCAAAAAGGTTATTTCTGGATTACCGACCTTGAACCTGTAATGATCTTTCATCCTTACCGAAAAGATCTTGTAGGGAAAAAGCTTGATTATTATAAAGATCCCAACGGTAAAGCAATATTCCTTGAATTTGTCGATATCGCAAAAAGTGATGGTGAAGGTTACATTGAGTACCTGTGGGAAGAACAGGATGATACATCACGGATAATTCCAAAACTTTCCTATGTACAATTATTTGAACCATGGGGTTGGATCATCGGGACTGGTATTTATATAGAGGATATTCAAAAAGAAATACATCATATTAAAGTTCGTTTGGGTATTATATCAGGTGTTATCTTTTTGGTTGTCAGCCTATTACTTGTCTCTCTCATCAGACAAAGTCTTAAAACTGAGAAAATACGTGCCCTTGCTGAAGAGGAACTACTGAAATCAAAAGAAAAATACGAGGCTCTGGTCGAAACTTCACCTGATGGTACAATAATGTTTATCGACGGTAAATTTGTTTACACTAATCTCATCTTCATGGCAATGACTGGCTATACTCAGAGGGAAATATCCCAGCTGAATTTTAATGATATTTTTATTAAAAAATCAGATCCGGATTTTTCTTTAGAAAAGCTTGAAAAAATTTTAGACGAGTCGGGGAAAACCACAAATTTTGAATCCCAGGTTATTTCCAAGGATGGCAAGATGAGAGACGTTATAGTGATGGCTTCAGCTATTAAATATCTTGAAAAAGAAGGCATTATTTTTATTACAAAAGATATAAGCCGTAAAGAACAACTGGGCATGGAGAAAGATATTCTTTCTGATGAGTTACAATCATCCCTTTTACTCATGAACCTGCCTGTAACTTCTTTTATGAAGGAGCCTATCCGCTGTCATATGAACCAGAGCATATTTGAAGCTGCTTCACTTATGAGCAGGAATGATCGTGATTCTATCATTATAATACAGGATGATCGGAAAAATATTGGAATGATAACGGATACAGATCTCAGAAACAGGGTAGTAGCCGGTGAATATCCCTTTAATAAACCTGTATACGAAATCATGAGTTCTCCGCTTATTACAATTCCTGACCAGGCTTTGCTTTTTGAAGCAATTTTACTTGTCAAGGAAAAGGGAATTTCACATCTGGCCGTCGCTGACAGGAAGGGAGAAGTTGTCGGTGTCTTTAGCAATAAAGACCTGATCGAAGTGCAGAGGAATTCAATTTCTTACCTGATCCAGGAAATAAAAAGTGCCAAGACAATCGACATTTTGAAAACTATTCATAATAAGGTACCCGGGCTTGTAAAAACTCTTCTTGACAGTGGTGCAAGGATTCAGAATGTTACCCATCTTATCAGTACTATGACAGATGCAACAACTGAAAGGGTTGTGGAATTTGCTATTGAAGAAATGGGTAAACCTCCTGTCAATTTTGCATTTATGGCTCTGGGAAGTGAAGGCCGTAGGGAACAAACACTTGTTACCGACCAGGATAATGCAATCATTTATGAAGATGTCCCTTATGATAAAATGGCGGATATTAATAAGTATTTCCTGTATCTTGGACAAAAAATCAACCTTTGGCTTGACAGAATAGGCTACAATTATTGCGAAGGAGAAATAATGGCTGGTAATCCTCAATGGTGCCAGCCTGTTTCAAAATGGAAAGATTATTTTACAAACTGGATCACCAATGAATCAATTAATGGTTCTCTTGGCATATCAATTTTTTTCGATTTCAGAACAGTCTTTGGCGACTCACAATTTGCCAGCCAGTTAAAGTCACATATTGATAAGACTACTTACGATCGTGCAGACTTCTATAAAAGACTTGCAGATGATACTCTTAAGTACAAAATGCCTGTGAATATTTTCAAATCTGCAACATCAGATTCCCCGGCAGCAAAATCAGAAGTTATGGACCTTAAAACCGGAATTATGCCAATTACAGATTTTGCACGGGTTTATTCATTATATCACAGGATCTCTGAATCCAATACTATTATGAGGCTTGAAAAGATCTTTCAGAGAGGAGAGCTTGAAAGGGTGGAATTTGATGAAATTATTCATGCGTATGATTTTTTGATGAGTGTTCGATTTAAACGTCAAATTTCAGCCCTGCTCAAGAATGAAATCCCGAAAAACATTATTTCTGCACAGGATCTCACAGAAATAGAACGAAGTACTATCCGTAGTATTTTTTCACGTATTACTATTTTTCAATCAAGACTTGTCAATGATGTTAAATGGAACTAGGATTCGAGATTATAAATTTTTAAGTTCATGACCGGCCAGATCACCTTACTTTCCATCATCATACCAGCATTCAATGAAGAAACTACAATTGTGAGTGTCCTGGAAAAAATATCATTTGTTGATCTAGGGCCCATAAAAAAAGAGGTTATTATAGTTAATGATCATTCTACCGATGATACAGTAAAGGTTATAGAGCAATACATTAAAGAAAAACAATCTGATAATATCAGGCTGTTTACTCATGAAAAAAACCTTGGAAAAGGAAGTGCAATCCATACCGGGATCAAATATTCCAACGGAGATATTATAATTATCCAGGATGCTGATCTTGAATATGATCCAGATGAATACCAGCAAATGCTAAATCCTATACTTAACGGATTCGCAGATGTTGTGTATGGTTCGCGTTTTATGGGATCAAATCCCCATAGAATCCTGTTTTTCTGGCACACTATCGGTAATCGTTTCCTTACATTTCTTTCTAATGTTTTTACAAATTTGAATCTGACTGATATGGAAACAGGTTTTAAATCTTTCAGGTCAGAAATTATTAAAAGCATCAAACTTAAAGAGAAAAGATTTGGCTTTGAACCTGAAGTTACTGCCAAAATTTCAAAGATACCAGGAATCAGGATCTATGAAGTAGG
>CAZEKO010000007.1:0-32074 GCA_964512775.1 uncultured Bacteroides sp.
GTTAAGGGCGTGCAAGTTCGAGTCTTGTCCTGGGCACGTTTAAAACCGGAAAACCCCGCAAAGATTAATCTTTGCGGGATTTTGTTTTTTCAGGTGCGTTCTAAAGTGCGTTCAAAACAGAGAATGTATAAACGAACTAATAGTACAAAGACTTTAAACAAATAGTATGTAAATATTATGACATCATGGTTCACTGGTGATACATTTAATGAATAAGAATCCCCTGGAAGAATTTCAACAGTAATAAGTACCTGAAGATCATTTGAATCAAAGAAAAACCTATTGGTTTCTGTTTGGTGCTTCCAGAAGAATTCTCATCTCACCTTCAGCAATAACGGAGTTGTTTTGAAGTACCTTTCCGGTAATAATAGTATAGCCTAACAATTCATTTTCGAATATTATCTCAGATTGTACTTCAGTATTTATTGCTGGTAATGAATAAATAACAAGGTTTTTAATTACTCCGATAAAGCCAAGTTTTACTTCTTGTTGTGCAGACAATTGAAGATAACCTTTATAAGCAGCAGCGGTCTGAGCAATAAATTCTATCAAACCTGCTTCCTGCAGGTACCCGTTATCACTAAACACATTTGATTCTTGTATGAATAATCTTCCTTTAGCTGATTTCTCATCTGCATGAATAAGCTGATCAATCATGACCACTGGGGGACGTTGTGGTATTAAATCAAGGATTGGATAATCGGAAGGTTTCATGTCATGATCGCATAATTCAATTTATTATTTCCCCATAATTATCAGATCTGGAGAATAATCGAAAATAGTCATTTTAACAGATATTCCCACAGAGGTCCTTTCTTATTTCTTTTCCTCAGGCGGATCATGATTTCCGATAGATCTTCATCTGAGAATATCCATTGTTTTCCCGATTTTTTGGCTTTCTCCTTAATTGATCCTAAATCGATGTTCTTTGATACATAATAGACAGGATTTAGGAGAGGATTATCTTTATCTATAACTTTTTCTTGAACGGCAATTTTATGTAGTCTTGTTCTGGGATATATTCGCATACCAATATAAGGAAAGAAAACAGACCTGGTAATCCGTTTTGAGTTTTCAAATGTTTCGCTGAGGGTTTTTTCTGTTTCCCCAAATCCACCAAGAATCAGAAAATGAGCAAAATCGATTTTCAACTGATTGCAAACCGATGAAATATTTAAAATATCCTTAACAGTAAAAGGTTTTCCATATTTCTTCAGGATGGTGTCCGATAGCGATTCGGTGCCAAATTCTATATGACGAAGACCTGCCTGCTGGAATTTCTTCAGGAGTTTTATGTCGAGGTTTGCGAAATTAAAATATCCACCCCACCGGATCTTAAGATTAGCTGAAATAAGCTTTTCAGCCAGATCAAAATTGAATTCATTATTGATATTGAAAACAGAATCTGTAAAGAAAACATAATCAATTTTTTTTGTGAAGTACAGATCTGACAAGGTCTTTACGATCTGATCCGGGTTGAGAGTGCGTACTTCGTGCCCTTCAATCAGTGGATATGTGCAATAGATGCAATTATATGGACACCCACGCTTAGTTTGGATACTGAGCATTCCACTGTTCTGCCAGTAATAATTCGTGAGGGTATCCTCAAAGTTTAGAACAGGGGTTTGAATGTAACTATTTCTTTTATTTACGACAACATGGCCCAGGTGCCTGTAAAGCAAGCCATCTATATTTTTATAATCTTCTCTGTTTTCAAGTGCCATTATCAGTTTATGAAGACTTATTTCCCCTTCGCCATAAATACCAAAATCAGCTCCAAGGGTCTCGAACAGGAGTTCCGGATAGATTGAAAAACCTGAACCTCCGATGATAATAACCGATCCCGTAAATTCCCTTGTATCGTCTATAATTTGTTTATAGTGACTGGTGAAATTTTCTTGCTTATATATATTCACATCGTCGATATTACGAAGTGATATGCCTACATAATCAGGTTTTATATCTTTCAGAAAACGGATATATTCTTCATTGGTACCTATCATTAAATCGAAGATATATATTTCAAGTTCAGGCATTTGTCTGGACAGATATGATTTCAGATAGGAAATCCCCAGAGGATACACAGGATTAGGTTCTGTACACCTGTTGGCTGAAACCAATATCAGTTTTTTACTACTCATCTGTCTCCCAGAATTTATAATAATTGAACCATTGGGTAGGGTAATTCCGGATTGTCTTTTCTAAATGACAAATATAAGATTTAATAATAGTCAGAATAGTTCGGTCTCTCTCAGACTGAATACCCTGTTGCTGGTAATAATCAGGAGGCGAAGCAAGGAAGTGATAACTGTTTTTTCTGTCTTTCATGGCAAATACAAATGATACCGGCACATTAAACTTCATAGCCATATAAAAGGGACCCGAAGGGAATTTTGCTTTTCCACCAAGAAATTCATAGGTCATTGTTTTGCTGCCCACGACAAACCTGTCACCATGTATACAGACGATCTGTTTGTCATGGAAAGCTTTATTGATCTCGTAGATATGCGAGTTGTCTTCTTTTAACACGATAATGTTGAAATTTCTGTTCGCAATGGAGGAAAGGTAGCTTTTTACTTTTTCATGTTCAGCATCGAACATGATTATATTTATCGGGGTTTTAAGACGCTCCAGCATATATCCGGCCATTTCAAAGTTACCAACATGTGCGCTTATCAATAATCCTCCGGTTTTTTGTTCCACCATTTTCATCAGATATTCTTCACCTTCGAAAGTGAAATTAAATTTTGCATAGAATCCGGCCATTACAGCAATTTTATCCAGGAGCACCTGTCCTAAGGAATAATAATTACGATAAACAAAAATTACAGAGCGGAAAAAACCAAAATCAAGTCGTTTACGGTAGAATTGAAAGGTAGTGATAAAGGATTTCGGGTTGAAGAGGAAGAAATAAAAAGCAACAAATCGTAAAATAAAATATGCAGCATGAAGGCCTGAATGTTTCAGTATCCAGACAAAAATCTTATACCCAATTAAACCACCGCGTGTTTTGCCTTTCCATGATGCCACATTAAACTATTTCTTTTGAATGTAATTATAGATGTAATCATATAAATTATCCAGAGTTCTTATAGAGGACACATCCTTGGTTTTCAGGTCTAATCCGAATTCTTTCTTAATGATTACCGCTATGTCAACAAAATCAAGGCTTTCGAGACCAAGGTCATCTTTTAGAAAAGCATTAGGAGAAATCGCTTTCTCTTCAATCTCAAATTCCTCCATTAAGAATCTATTAATCGTTTTAATAATAGCTTCCTTGTCCATGAGAATATAAATAAGTACTAAGTTAATGAAATTTTCTAATTATCAAACAAGAGTTAGTGCCACCAAAGCCGAATGAATTTGAAAGGAAAATATCAATCTCTTTTGGAATTGTTTTCGTAACAATATTCAGTTTGGCAGTGAATTCATCAGGTTCTTCAAAGTTAATATTAGGTGCAACAAATGAATTTTGCATCATAATTATGGAATATACGATCTCACTTGCACCAGCCATCCACATTTCATGGCCTGTCATTGATTTGGTAGATGAAATGGATGGACAGTGACGGCCAAAGATATAATCAATTGCCATTGCCTCAATCTGATCGCCGATAGGTGTTGAGGTTGCATGGGCGTTAATATAATCTATTTTATCAGGAGTAAGTGCTGCATCTTTCAATGCCATTGAAATTGCCCTGATCTGCCCGTCAACATCAGGAACCGAAATGTGAGCTCCGTCGGAAGAAAAACCATAGCCGACAATTTCGGCGAGTATAGGTGCTCCTCTCCGGATCGCATGCTCCATTTCTTCGAGTATCACGGTTGCTGCACCTCCACTTGGAACCAAACCATCTCTTTTTTTATCAAAAGGTTTTGAAGCCTTTTCTGGTGCTGATTCAAGTTTTGAAAAAGCTCCCAATGCATCGAAGCTGCCAACACTGAAGAAATTTACTTCCTGTGATCCTCCGCAAATTATTGTCTTCTGATACCCGTGCCTGATCATAAAAAAACCCATTCCTATGGCGTGGGCTCCGCTGGCGCATGCTCCGCTGAGGGTGAAATTAATGCCTTTGAGGTGGAAGATCACCGACAGATTCATAGTAACTGATGAGTTCATGGACTGGAAAACAGATCCTGAACTTACCATACCTGTATCTCTAGTATTACGGATAATATCAACAGCTTCAATAACCGCTGGTGTGGAACTGTCATTTCCAAAGATAATGCCTACTTCATTCTGTTCAATGTATCCCGAAGTGATGGCAGCTGTTTTCATAGCTTCTATGGTGGACATGTATGCAAATTCTGCATGCTGGGGCATAGATATGCGTGCCCGTCGTTCAAGAATACCCTTGAGCTGAGGAGAGTCAACTTTGCCAGTTAATCCGGATTGGTATCCATAGTTTTTCCTTTCAGGATCCAGTACTATTCCTGATTTACCCTGAAAAAGAGAATTTTTTACTTCTTCAAGGTTTTTTCCGATTGAGGAATAAATTCCAATTCCAGTAATTACTACCCTGTTCATAACGAAACAAAATAAACAATAATATTATGTATACAATCCACCATTGATAGAAATTACTTCACCTGTTATATAGGATGATTTTTCGGATGCCAGGAAACAAACAACTTCAGCTACTTCCTCAGGTAATCCAAACCGGTTAAGCGGGATCATACTTTTTAATTCATTCTCATTTAAATCCTTTGTCATGTCTGTTCTGATAAAGCCGGGAGCAACAGCATTTACTGTGACATTCTTCTTGCCGATCTCCTGGGCCAATGCTTTGGTTGCCCCTATAACAGCAGCTTTTGCAGCTGAATAATTCACCTGGCCTGGAAGACCTTTTAATCCCGATAATGATACTATATTGATTATACGTCCGTATTTTTTAATAAGCATGTTTTTAAGAAGGGCCCTTGTTACATAAAAAAATCCGTCAAGATTTGTATTTAACACATCCCGCCAGTCATTATTCTCCATCCACATCATCAGAATGTCTTTCCTTATTCCTGCATTATTTATGAGAACCTCCACATAATCGTCCTTGTGTTCCTCATTCCACTTGTTTATTACAGTATCCACCTGCTGAGAATCAGAAACATCAAATCTCAGTAGCTCTCCACTACCTCCGGCTTGTTCTATCAATGCCAGGGTTTGCCTGGCTTCTGCTTCATTTGATTTATAATTAACAAGAACATGATAACCCAGCGAAACAAGCTTGACGGAAATAGCTCTTCCGATGCCTCTGGAACCTCCGGTAACTAATGCATATTTCATTACAAATCTGGCTATCAATCAATAAATCAATCCAAAACGATGATAAATTTGGTACAAAGGTAATCTATAATTGCTTTAATTTCTATATGTTTTATTGTATCCTCCTCGAACCTCGGTACAATATTCCTGATTTCCATAAATATTTTCTTTGTTGGTGATGATAGCTTGTTAACTATCTTCAGATAGTCAACTGCCTGAACTAAGCTTAACATTTCGATTGCAAGCACCTGGTATGTATTATCAATTACCCGTTTTGCCAGCAAGGATGAATTAGCTCCCATGCTTACTATATCCTGATTGTCGTTATTATTTGGAATACTGTGAAGGTAATTGGGATATGAAAGAGACTGATTTTCGGCAACAGTGGATGTGGCTGTGAACTGCGCTCCCTGCATGCCAAAGTTCACTCCTAGTTTACCCAGGTTGACAAACGGTGGCAATAGACTGTTTAGCTTTTCATTCATAAGGTAATTGATCTGGCGGTCAAGAAGTAATGATAATTTTGTCACACCAATTTTTACTTTATCCATCTCAAAAGATACATAGTCGCCATGGAAGTTACCCCCGTGAAAAATGTTATGATGCTCATCATCAATAACTGGATTATCGCAAGATGAATTAGCTTCGTTTAAAAGTATTTTTTCCGACTGGTTAAGGGTATCAAGAATGGGACCAAGTATCTGCGGAACACAGCGTATGGAATAATACTCCTGAACCCTATCATCAATTATAAATTTATTGTTATTGTTATGGTTATGATTAAATAAATGATCCTCCCGCTTGCGTATCAGTTTACTATCAGACAGTATTTTCCGGATTGACTCAGCGACTGCATTCTGTCCGGGATGTAACTTAACCTGATTAAGTTCTTTTGAGAAACTGTCGTCAAAGGAGCGGACAATTTGATTGATCATAGCGCTGGCTATAAGTGACCACGACAGGAGGTTTTTTGCATTGATAATATTAACTATTCCAGTACCTGTCATGAAATAAGTCCCGTTGATCAGCGATAGTCCTTCACGAATATGAACTGATATGGGTTTAAGCTTGTTTTTAGCAAGTGCCCGGGCAGCCGGCATGATCTTACTGTTATAACAAACATTGCCCTCTCCTATTAAAGCGAGTGCGATGTGGGCAAGTTGTACCAGGTCTCCGCTGGCTCCAACACCTCCATGTTCAGGTACTATTGGCGTTATATCCCGGTTAATAAACTCTTTTATTAATTCAACTACCTCAGGATGTATACCGGAATGTCCATGTAAGAAATTATTTAACAGAACGATCAAGGTAGAACGGACATAAAGCGGATCAACGGATTCTCCGCATCCTGAAGCATGACTTCTGATAGCATTGTACTGAAGTTTGATACGATCAGAATCCTCAATCCTGTATTGAGCCATTGGACCTAGTCCTGTGTTAATACCATAGATTATTTTGTCCTTGTGAAACGATTGAAGAAAATTGAAGTTCTTTAATATTTTAGCTTTTGCCTGCTTAGATATTTCTATTTTCTCGTCTCCAAATAAAACTAGCTGAAAATCTTTCGTGGTTATAAAGCGTTCACCTACCTTAAGCATCCTATAAACTTATTATGAGAAATAAGATCAGTTCAACAGAAAGTCTTAATAAATTTGTGCAAATTAAATAAAAAACAAATTATCAGGACTAATCTTTTCAAAATAAGACCCATTTTTTTTGTTTTATTTTTTTGTAACTTGCAATACACCAAAATTTGGAATGCTGGAATACTCCGGATTATCTGAATCATAATTAATTTGTATCCTTATTAAAACATACACATATGAAAAATGATCTGGTCAATCTCAAATTGTTTCCTTTATTAAGAAGACTTGCTCTATGTTCTCTACTTGTTGTTTGTTTTACCACGGAGCCATTAAAAGCCCAGGACGATAGAATCTTTGCTTTCAGTCCGGGATTTGGCATTGGCCTCGGTATTTTTTATCCCAAAGATGTGAATTCATATATTGAACAGGATCTGACTGAATATACAACTATAAATGCCGGGCTTTATATGTACGAAGAGATAAATGCTTTCCTGGACTTTAAATTTAAGTGGTTTGAGATCATTACACTGGCTGAATATGCAATCGGACCTAAAATTGTCATTGGAGGTCCACAGAATTACTTTTTTAACCGTTTTTCTCCCGGTGTATTGGCAAATGTCTTTGTACCCTTGAAATCATCCGAGAGGAACGCCTTATTTATTGGTGGAGGTGTTCAATATCATAAGATGAGTTTTGAAGGATATAAAGGCACTACATTAGGTTATCGGTTTCAACTAGGTATTGACATTCAGTTCCCCAGTATCAATTTACAACCCACCCTGGCATTTATCATTGCAAATGCAAAGAATTCACTTTCTTATGAATATTATTATACGAACATCTGGGATATGAATTATACAGGTGGTCAGATAGGTATCAAAATCTCGTTTCATAAACCTGTTCCTCATCGTTAGATTTAAATAAGGAGATACCTGACCAGTATTTCGTTATATTTTGCATACTAAACAGAAAGCATCCGGCGGGAATGAAATACTGCGTAATAATTCCGACATACAACAACGAAAAAACACTTGAATGGGTTATATCTGAAGTTCTTAATATCACAAAAGATATTATTGTTGTCAACGACGGTTCAACAGATAATACTTCACTTATTCTGCAGAAGTTCAACTTCCTGAAAATAATATCATATAACCCTAACAAAGGGAAAGGGTGTGCGATTCAAAAAGGATTTAAAGCAGCGATAGCAGAAGGATTTAATTATGCTATTACAATCGATTCGGACGGGCAGCACTATCCGTCTGATATAGGAATATTCATACAAAGAATTGAGGAAGAACCTAATGCACTAATCGTTGGTGCGAGGAACCTTGCTCCTGAAAATTTCTCCAAAGGAAGCAGCTTTGCAAACCGGTTTTCAAATTTCTGGTACAGGATTCTTACCGGAATCAGACTGCCGGATACACAAACGGGTTTCAGGTTATATCCTCTTGACCTGATAAAAGATATGAAGTTTTTCACCAGCAAGTATGAGTTTGAGATTGAAATCCTTGTAAGGGCAGCATGGAGAAGAATAAAAATCAACAGTGTTCCGATTAGAGTCTTTTATCCTCCCAGAACAGAACGCGTCAGTCACTTCAGACCATTTAAGGACTTTGTAAGGATTAGTTTGCTGAATACGGTGTTTGTAATTATCGCGCTCTTTTATATTAAACCATTTTCGTTCATAAAATATCTGACAAAGGAGAATATCAGGGTTTTTATCAGGAAACACATTCTGCTTACCAGTGAATCAAACCTGAATATTGCGCTTGCTGTCGCACTGGGTATTTTTACAGGCATCCTGCCAATATGGGGATTTCAGCTGATTGTTGCTATTGCTCTTGCTCACTTGCTCGGTTTAAGCAAGCTTATTGCCTCTGTTGCAGCCAACATCAGTATCCCACCTATGATACCGATATTATTATATTTAAGTTATGTAACTGGTGGAATTGTTATGGGAACAGGGAGCAAAATCAGATTTACACCCGACCTGTCAGTTAAATCGTTTGGAAATAATCTGCTTCAATATATAATAGGGAGTATCGTACTTGCCTTTATTTTGTCAATTTTAGCCGGAATTATTTCATACATAATCCTGAAATTGTTGAGGAAGAAACATATGGTAACAGAATAGAAAATGGAAGGTATTTTTCTTTTGCTTTATAATTTTTTCAGGAATAAACGGATCTTATTCTTTTCAATCATTGTGATTATCGGCCTTATTGCCATTTTTCTCGCATCCAGGCTAAGGTTTGAGGAAGACATTACAAAAATGATCTCAGGAGTTGATAAAAAAAACGAGATCACAAAGATTATAGAGCAATCCGGGATTCTTGACAGGATAATCATCAACTTTTCCCTGGCTGGTGCAACGGAAACTCCTGTTCCTATGGAGCTGATAAAATATGCTTCAAAGTTAGCCGATACTCTGCAAAGCCGAGAATTTCAACCATATGTAAGCGGAATCACCTTCAGGATATCCGAATCCGCAATGGAAGATGTGTTCGATATAGTTTATAGGAATCTGCCGGTTTTTCTTACAGAAAGTGATTATGATGCCATTGATACTCTGACTACATCCCTGAAAATCCGGGAGGCCATGATAAACAGCTACAATACCCTGCTTTCGCCTGCGAGTTTTACTATGAAGAAGATGATAGTGCGTGATCCGGTTGGATTAAGCAATATTGTTATGAAAAAATTCGCCGCTTTTCAAAATGATGCTAATTACCTGGTCATTGATGGCTGTATTTTCTCAAAAGACAAACAACACCTTTTACTCTTTCTTACAACCACGTACCCGTCAAGTGCCACCTCAAAGAATTCAATCCTGGTTAAAAAGCTTGATAAAGCTATTCAGGCAATCGTCAGCGAATCTGATAACAGGATAGCTATCGAATACTTCGGTTCGGCTGTTGTTGCAGTTGGAAATGCTGAACGACTGAAAAAGGACATCAGGTTGACATTGTCTATAACCATCATTTTGCTCCTGCTTATCATTAATTTTTCGGTCAGGAAGAAATTATTGTTCCCTTTTATTTTTCTACCGGCTGTTTTCGGAGGATTGACCGCGATGGCAGTTATTTACCTTATACAGGCTAAAATATCTATTATATCACTGAGCATAGGGACCGTAATACTTGCAATCACTGTCGATTATTCACTTCATATTACAACTCATTTCAAACACAAGCACTCCATTATTGAGACCATAAAGGACGTCTCCTTTCCTATTATTGTTTGCGGTATTGCAACAGCCTTCGAATTCATAAGCCTTGTATTTGTATCATCAGAATCATTGCATGAGTTGGGTATACTGGCTGCCATAAGCGTAATTACTGCATCTTTTTTCACAATGGTCGTTATGCCTCATATACTTGACATGACAAAATCAAAAACCGGTTTTGCTGAAGAAAAGAATTATCTCGAACGTGTTCTGGATAAAATAACCAGTTATGATTTTCATAAGAACAGGCTCCTTCTTATCTCCATGGTCATTCTCACGATAGTTACCGGTTTTTTCATTGATAAGGTCGGCTTTGAGACCGACATGATGAAAATGAATTATATATCCCCGGAATTGTCGAAGGCAGAAGAGAATCTGAATAAAATAAACAACTACAAATCCAATTCAGTATATGTTGTGGCCCAGGGAGAGAATCTTCAGGAAGCCCTAAAGAATAACGAAAGACTAATTGAAAAAGGGAATGAATTCCTTCAGGAGAACAGTATCAGGAGCATCAGTTCCCCGGGAGCTTTGCTATATTCCGACTCCCTTCAGATTCAACGTATATCAAGGTGGAATGATTACTGGACTGAGGATAAGAAGGAAACATTCATCACAGACTTTACTCGAATAGCAACCCAGACTGGTTTTAAAAGTGCTTCTTTTAATGAATTTTTCGACCTTCTCAATAAACACTATACGGTAATTAATCCCTCCGATTTTAATCTGTTACAAACCTATTTTTATGCCAATAATATCAACACTGTACCCGGATTAACAACCATTGTTTCAGAGATTAAAGTTGATGATCTTAATAAGGATAAGGTAGAGGATGAGATTAACAAAATCCGGGGGATTATTGTGATGGACAGAAAATCAATTCTTTCCGGAATAATTGATGCACTTGGCAAGGATTTCAATTTTATTGCTAATGTCAGTTTACTACTTATTCTGACTATCCTGATCATTGCCTTCGGCCGGTTTGAATTGGGCTTTATAACTTTTATCCCAATTTTCCTGAGTTGGGTGTGGACATTGGGAATTATGGGCCTGGCCGGTATCAAATTCAATATATTTAATATTATTATCTCTTCTTTTATAACTGGCCTTGGTATAGACTACAGCATTTATATAATGCAGGGGCTTGTTCAGGGATTCAAGAGTGACAACAAAAACCTGCTTTCATATAAGACCTGCATATTGATTTCTGTAATGATATCTATTTCAGGAACAGGAGTTTTGATCCTGGCAAAGCATCCTGCCCTGAATTCAATAGCTCTGATCTCAATTATAGGATTACTTTCGGTTGTGCTGATCTCCTATACATTCGAACCCATCTTGTTCTACTGGCTTGTGACTAAAAAAGGCAGGAGCCGGACTTTGCCGGTAACCCTGACCGATATTATTATTACTATTATCGCTCTTTCCATTGGTTTGATCCTGTGTATTCTCCTGAACATTGTACTTTTCCTTGTTTTTCCTTTACCATTGCCTTCAAAAACAAAGAAAAAATTCCTGCATTACGTATTATTCTGGTGCCTGAAGATATCTTTACACGGAATGATTACTATAAAGAAGAAGATCATAAATGAGACAAGGGAAGATTTTAAAACACCTTCTGTGATCATTTCAAATCATCAGTCACACATCGACTTACCTTTGCTTTTGGCGCAAAGTCCCAAGATCATTGTACTTACCACTAAATGGGTCTGGAATAATCCGCTTTATGCACTTTATATCCGGTACCTTGATTTTTACCCGGTGACGGGAGGCTACGAACTTTTAATTGAGAAGTTAAGGAAAAAGGTTGAAGAGGGATATTCCATCCTTGTCTTTCCGGAAGGGACCCGCTCCCCCGATTCAAGAATCAGACGTTTTCATAAGGGCGCATTCCTCCTGGCTGAAAAACTGAATCTCGATATTGTGCCTGTAATTATTCATGGCACTGGTGATTGCATGACCAAGGGTGAAAACCATTTAAAGAGGGGAAGCATTACCATTAAGATATTCCCCCGCATCACAACCGGAAACAGGAGCTTTGGCAATAATTATCACGAACGAACAAAATCCATTCTCAGGTTTTTTAGAAATGAATACCAGCATATGAAATCCGAACTGGAAACACCAAAATACTTCCGGAAAAAGCTTATCAGAAATTATATTTACAAGGGACCGGTACTGGAATGGTATACCAGGATCAAACTAGCCCTTGAAAGGGATTATGAAATTATTCATAAGAATGTTCCGCGCGAAGCTGATATTGTTGACATTGGGTGTGGATATGGATTCATCTCCTACATGCTGAATTTTACATCAGATAAAAGAAAAATATTGGGGATTGACTATGATAATGATAAAATTGAACTTGCTAATAACTGCATTTCAAAAAACGACAGGATAAATTTTGTTTCAGCTGATGCTGTCACATATAATTATCCCCAGGCAGATGTTTTCTTATTAAGCGATGTATTGCACTATATACCGGAAGAAAAACAGGAACAGTTATTAACCAGTTGCATAAATCATCTGAACAGGGATGGAATTATAATTATCCGCGATGCAGATAAAGATCTGCAGAAAAGACATCTTGGAACCCGTTACACAGAATTTTTCTCGACTCGTTTTGGTTATAACAAATCATTAAACAAGAAACTCTTCTTTTTCTCAGGTAAACGAATTACAGACCTGGCTGCCAGAAATAAAATGAGTGTGGAAGTTACAGACAATAAAAAACTTACTTCTAACCTGTTATATATTCTGAAACGTTGATTCATTTGCAATGGGATTGAATTAAAATCTGAAAACTCCGCTGATCTTGACGGCAAAACGTTGAGTATCAGGATTTTCAAGCCATGTAAGACGATGTACAAGATCGATCCGTAAAAACCTGAAGATATTTTCAATCCCATAGGACAATTCTATATAAGGTTTATTATAAGAAAGTGTATAAAATCCGGTGACGGGATTTCCATTGAGTGAATCAGGGAGTATTCCGACCGGATTGTTGTCGGGATCATAAAATCCGTTCACTTTATCATTAAAATTGCCGAATGCTGCCTGCCCGGTTACCACTGTGCGCCACTGGAGTTTTTTCAATAGCGGTATCTTGTTCAGGATAACACCGTTCATATGGTATGATGCGAAAAGTTCCAGAGCCTCATCGAGAACAAACTCACCGTAATTCATCAGGTTATATGTACGGTTAGTTCTGAAAACCGACTGATTTCCGGCAAGAGTTATTAATAGGGGATAAGGTAATTGATCAAATACTTTGGTAAAGCTTAAATCATATCCGAAGGCTCCTGCCCCCCCGAGATTGAAATTATGATTGACGTCAACAACAATTTTATTATAGCTGAAATTACTGTTCAGGATATCCTTAAGTCCCCGGTAATATTGAAAACTTAAAGCAGGGTATTTGTTGAAGTTTACCGGGAATCTTCTCACCCCGTCAACAACAAAGGTCGCTTTAGGTTGATACCTCAGTATAAATGCCAGTTCGGTTGTGGAGTAATCTGTTGCCAGCATTGTTCTGGCCCGATCAGTGTACCATGCGAAGTAAAAATCAGGGCTTACCGGTTCGAAGGTCTTATGTGTAAGTACCAGTTTCCCCGTCATACCCTTCAAAAGATCAGATTCAAGCCATGTCCGTATTACCTGTGATCTGTCCATTTTATTAGAACCACCTAAACTGGTTGCGAAAGTGAGAAAGGTGCTCTGAGAATAAAACTCATCCAGGGAACCTACATTTTCAACATCATCTCTATACTGAATCCCTGTTTTAGCCCACTGTTCCTTTGACAGAAAATACTCTGTCTGAATTGAGCCTTTAATGCGATTATCCCGGGTACCGTAAGCAAGATAACCTTCGAGAATCCACCTCCTGCTGAAGGTGATGTTAGTCCTGCCTCCCAGCCTGAAACGGTTCCCTTCCACATTATTATGATTATAGATTAAAAGGTAAGGACCGCCTTCGAACCATCCAAAATTGTAATAACCTTTGATAGCAGCTTCAATAAGCTTAGCTGTTACCTTGATCGTGTTATTCTTTTTCAGTGAATCGATCCGTTGTAATGCCAGACTGTCAATCTGTTCAAGGGAATTCATCCGGTTTGACTTCCAGTATTCCTGGTCATAATCAGCTGAATTATAGTTAACTTTAATATCCGATCCGTAAAATCCGGGATCAAACGGATTATTAACGACTATATTTGATTTCTGGGAATAATTATTAACAAAAATATTAATGGCATCAGCCATAAAACGTGTTTTGACAGGAAACCACGCTCCTGAATCAACTGGCTCATAGTCCTGTTGTATTTTAATTCTCTGAATAAAATTCAGTTCGGCTTTTTTCGCAACTTCGACGGATATTCTCTTTAAAGCATAGGTGGTGTCATGTATCCATATTGTCCCATGAAATACCGGATCCTCCTCGCGTTTGGGCACAACATTTATCTCATAACAGAAATATTTATTATCAAGGATCAGGCTGTCAACAAGATAATATTTGTAATATAAAAGTCCAAAACGAGATAGCGGTGAGACAAAACTCTTATCAATAATAAGTACGTTATTATCCGGGAAATAGAAATTCTCCTGTTTGCACAGGAGTTGCGCAACCAGGTCGGTATTCTCGAATGCTATACCATTTGTATTTATTGATTTGATATAGGTGTAATTTCTTTTGGGTGATTTCAGAAAATAGTTATCGCTTATCGATTCGGTAATATAAGACGGAATGGCGGGTATATCTTCTTCACCTGTTTTCACGGCATATTGATCAAAAGCTTTTGAGAAAGGACTAAAGCCTTTGTCATCATCCCCTCTATAACTAAATTTTCTGAGGAACACTGTTGACCTCGAATAATTCTCATACTGGTAAGCAGATAGTTTCTCAATATTGTTTGTGTTCCTGTTCTTCCATACTTTCCTGAGCAGAATATGGGCAGGATTTTCTCCCGGAGTCACATTAATTTCTTGTAAAGCATACATTGCCGGGTAAAGCTGAACATCAATAGTCTGGATAGTATCCAGTCTGATTCCAATGGTTCTGGTATTATACCCGATGAAGGAAATTACTATGGAATCGCTTTTTGTTGTTCCAGACAGGGAATAGTTGCCGCTGAATTCCGTAAAAGTGCCAATGGATGTACCTTTAAAAACAATATCTGCAAAAACAACAGGTTCAAAGGTCTGTGCATCGGTCACTTTCCCGTTTACAACAGTTTGTCCTGCCAGAAATATATAGAAAATCTGAGTCAGGAAACATACCAGTAGGAATATTTTCCATCTGGTTGTTCTGAACAGGTAAAATCCTTTCCGAGAAATTATAAGTAAGGAATTCAACTGCTACCTGGTCCTCTTTAGATTAATCAGAGGGTTTTCATAAATTCCGAGGAATAATTCTTCGATCGCTTTACTGTTACCTTCAATTCCTCTGATTTCATTTTCCTTATATTTTAGAAACTCATCCTTTTCGTTGGAGGTATAAAATCCGTCGTATTCATGGCTGTCATGCGCCATATCATATGCAATATAATTACTGGGCCAAAGCTTGTAATGCCGGTACACTTCAGAATCCATCATTTCGGCCATACTATTTATTTTGTCGTTAATTGTATCTTTCTCATCGATCTTATCAAGATAGTGATTAACCGGTTTTCCGATCGAAACATGGATCCTTCCTTTTGGACTGATAATACCCGTAATGATACTCTGAAAATCTTCATCAGGTTTTTTCTGGTAAGTTCCATGAAGGGATATTGCTAATAGTTCTTTTATTTTAAACGCACAGCAGGGTTCGTACTCATAGGATATCACCAGTGGGACAATATTTAACTCCTGGAATGAGTCTTTAAAATTATCATGTCCACTCATATTGAACATTTTAAGTAAAGCTACTTCCGTTTTATCGTTCCCATTTTTTGTCCGTCCGGGACGCTGAGCAATCCAGATGGAATTCTTTTTCCGGGTAATGGTATACCTCATGTAAGCAGAAAGCTTTTGGGAATTCCTGAGAAGTTCAATTTTACTACCTCCCCTTTCCACCTTGAACATCCGGTTGACTTTGCCCAGGTCAATGATAAACTGGTTGATCATCAGATTACTTCCGAAGGTTATCTCCGAAGTAGGATGGCTGTTATCAATTAAAAGCACCTGGAGAATTGCTGAATCGAGAACGATATCGCGGTGGTTTGCAACAAAGAGATAGGGTGTGCCGGGAGTCAATTGTTCAAAACCATCGCATGTCAGACCTTTTGATGTTTTCCCGACAATTGAATAAACCAGGGGATGCATAAAATTATGCTGAAAATCATAGGCTGAATAAGTCTCTGCGAGCCTTTGTCTGATTCGATTTTTATCCTGGCCAGCGAAAAGAAAATCAAGGATAATATTGAAAGCAGGTTCAGAAATTATCCTTTTAAGTGCTGGATTTATTTCATGGTCATGGTAAGGACGGATATCCTCAAAATCTGCTTCATTAAACATTTCCGGTATATTTTTCTTCAAAAATAACAGTATTTATTAAAAATACAATCGCCGGTTGGTTTTTTAAATTTACTAAGAGGGGATTGATTCCTGTAAAATTATTCGGTTATCGTTCCTGAAAGATGATTAGAGTTTTTTTAACTTTAAAAACTTTATGAATCCGGAAGTTGGGAAGCTATGAAATTTGATGTTGTTATAATCGGGAGCGGTTTGGGAGGACTTTTATGTGGAAATATCCTTAGCAGGGAAGGATATAATGTGTGCATCCTTGAAAAGAATAACAAACTGGGAGGTTCCCTTCAGTCTTTCGGAAGAAAAGGCTGCATTTTCAACACCGGCTTAAACTATACAGAGAGTCTGGATGAAGGTCAGATCTTGAACCAGTATTTCCGTTATTTCGGTTTATACAATAAACTCAAACTAAGAAAACTTGATGAAAACGGTTTTGATGTCATCAGTTTCTCTGACGGTACTTACAAACTTGCAATGGGTCATGAAAATTACAGGGACACATTATTGCAATATTTCCCCAATGAAAAACAAGGTCTTACCAGATACCTTAAAAAGATAAGAAATATTTGTTCGTCTATCTCACTCTATAATCTATCTGACAAGCCTTTCAATATTTTTGAATGTGAATCAATGAGTATCGGTGCCGCGGATTATATCCGGTCTGAAATATCAGATTACCGGATGCAGAATGTAATTGCGGGCAATAGTTTAATGTATGCCGGACATGAAAGGAAAACACCACTGTTAATTCATTCCCTTATTAATAATTCTTTTATTGAAAGTGCCTGGAGGATTGTCGATGGTAGTCATCTGATGATAAATATTCTGGCAGATAATATTACCAGCAATGGAGGGGCTATTTTCAGAAATGCAAAAGCTGAAAAATTTATTACAGACAACAATTCAATAAAATTGGTGGAATTAACAAATGGGGAGCAGATAGAAGGAAAATACTTTATATCGAATACTCATCCGGAACAATTACTGTCAATGATCCAATCTCAGAAGATTTCCAGCACATTTTCATACAGGATCAGCAGACTTGAAGACACTATTGGTATGTTCACCCTATACATTGTATTTAAAAAGAATTCCTTTCCTTATCTGAATTATAATTTCTATCATTATAATCAGGACAATACCTGGGTTGTGGGAGATTATGATCCTTCAAAATGGCCTCAGATGTATGTATTAATGCCTACAGCCACTTCGAAATCAGATTATTACTCTGAAAGTGCTTCTGTATTAACCTATATGAAATTTGATGAAATGGAACCCTGGAAAAACACATTTTCCGGTAAAAGAGGGGACGATTATCTTCAATTCAAGAAAGATAAAAGTGAGTTGCTTCTGGATGAGTTGGAAAAACAATTTCCAGGGTTCAGGAGCTGTGTTAATGTTTATTATTCATCTACTCCTCTTACCTGGCGCGACTACACTGGCACAAGAGCAGGTTCAGCCTTTGGATTATTAAAGGATTACAACAGACCAATGGAATCGATCATTCTATCCCGGACCAAGATACCAAATCTGTTCCTTACAGGTCAAAATACAAATATGCATGGTATCCTTGGCGTAACGATCAGTTCGGTAATAACCTGCGGGGAAATTTTGAATATTCAACATCTTATAAGACAGATACGTAATGCGTAAGCTATTAATTCAGATTACGGGCTTATGAAATATGATGTGGTCATAATAGGCAGCGGTTTAGGAGGTCTTCAATGTGCTTACATCCTGAGCAGGGAAGGTTATAAGGTTTGTCTACTGGAGAAAAACAGCCAGCTGGGGGGATGTCTGCAGACTTTCAAAAGGGATAATGCTGTATTCGATACCGGCATGCATTATATTGGAAGTATGGACGAAGGACAAGTGCTCAATAAATTTTTCCGATACTTCAAGTTGACAGATAAACTGAAGCTAAGAAGAATGGATGAAAATGGTTATGAAGTAATTCAATACAGGGGAAAGGAATATAAGTTTGCAATGGGTTTTGACAACTTTACTGAAACGCTGCTTGAACAATTTCCATACGAACGCGAAGCCCTCCGAAAATATACCGATAAAATAAAAGAAATCGGCAACTCGGTTGATCTGTACAATATGCGGGAAATATCTGAAACACAGAACAATTATCTTGATTATTTCAGTATCGGCATAGATGATTTCCTGAATTCTATTACACGAGATCAGACGCTCAGGAGTGTCTTGCTGGGAATATCTCCGCTTTATTCCGGAGTAAAGGAAAGAACTCCGATGTATATCCCACTGATCATTCATGCTTCTTATCTAAGAAGTGCCTATCGTTTCATTGACGGTGGATCTCAGATCAGCAATCTGCTTGCCGGGTATATCGCTGAAAACGGTGGCACAATCTTGCGTAAAGCCGAGGTAACTAAATTTCTTTTTAATTCCGGTTCCCTGAAAGCAGTTGAAATTAACCAATCGGAAAAAATTGAAGGGAAAAATTTTATTTCAAATATACATCCTAAAACCATGTTAAAGATAGCCGGCGATGCTCCTTTAAGGCCTGCCTACAAAAAAAGAATTGCCGGCATTGAAGATACCTATGGTATTTTCACTCTTTACCTGGTTATGAAAGAGAATGCTTTTGAATATATAAATAATAATTTTTACGTTTTTAAAACAGATAATGTATGGGAAGGGGCTAAATATACAGCAGAAAACTGGCCCAGAGGTTATATGATGCATATCTCACCTAATTCACATAATGAAAAATATACAGATGCGATTATTATAAATACCTATATGAACTGGAAAGATGTGATTTCATGGGAACATACCAGGGTTGAAATGAGAGGTGACGATTATAAGGAATTCAAACAGCAAAAAGCTGAAAAACTCCTTGATGTTCTTGAAAAGGATTTCCCTGGAATCAGGAGTAAAATGAAAACTTATTACACATCAACTCCATTAACATACCGTGATTATATTGGTACACCCAAAGGATCGATTTATGGATTGCTGAAAGATTACCACGATCCTCTCAGGACAATGGTTCTGCCGCGAACAACAATACCAAACCTGTATCTGACAGGACAAAATATTAATATCCATGGAGTTATTGGTGTTACAATTTGCTCGATAATGACATGCAACGAGTTGATTGGAACCCAGGATCTCCTGAAAAAAATGCGGGATGCCTGAGAAAATGAGAATCCTGAAAAAAATATTAAAATGGTTGTTACTTACAATTGCTTTATTAATAATTACTTTCATCGTATGGTTCCTACTGGTTGCTATTGATCATCCTCCCGTTGTAAAAGATCTGTCTTCGACAGAAACTGAACGTGAGAAATTCGGGGAAAATACTTATTTCGTCGGCAATAACTGGCTCCGCAAGAGTGAATCCGGTTTGTGGGAAATGTATATAGAAGGTGATCCGTTTGAGCGTGGCGTCGCATTCGGCAAGCTTACCAAAGAATTACTTTTCTATCAGGAAGCAGCATTTATTGAGCAGATACAGGAACTAGTCCCTTCAAAAGGATATCTTAAATTTCTTAAATATTTTACCGCATGGTTTAACCGGAACCTTGATAAAAATATCCTGGATGAATACAAGCTGGAAATTTATGGTACTTCATTTTCTTGCTCCCCAGTTTACGATTTTATAGGGTCAGGGTATCAGCGTCAGCTAAATTATCATGCGGCCCATGATATCGGACATGCATTGCAGGGATTAAACATGGTTGGATGCACATCATTCTCATGCTGGAATGAGAAAAGTGCAGATTCAAACCTGATTGTCGGTCGTAATTTTGACTTCTATGCCGGAACAAAGTTCGCTGACAATAAAATTGTATGCTTTTACAAACCATCATCCGGATATAGGTTTATGATGGTAAGCTGGGCCGATATGATCGGTGTTGTTTCAGGGATGAATGAAAGAGGACTTACCGTAACTATTAATGCTGCAAAATCATCCATTCCTGGCCAGGCATACACTCCCATCTCACTTCTTGCCAGAGAGATATTGCAATATGCTGAAAACATTGATCAGGCATTCGCAATAGCTCAAAAACGAAGATTGTTTGTCTCGGAATCCATTCTGGTGGGTTCGGTAAATGATGGAGAATCGGCTATTATTGAAAAATCACCTCACAAATATGATATAGTTTATTCTAAAACCGACCAGATTATCTGTACAAACCATTTTCAGGGGAAAGCCTTTGTGAACGATAAAACCAATATTGAGAATATCCGCGGTTCTGACAGTCAGTACCGATTTAACCGGGTAAATGAATTATTACAGGAAGATATAATAATTGATGTAAACGATGCTGCATCAATATTACGCAACAGATTTGGATCTGGAAATGTCAAGCTGGGAATGGGAAATCCTTTGGCTGTTAACCAATTAATAGCCCATCATGCTGTGATCTTTAAACCTTCCCGGCAACTGGTATGGGTTTCAACATCACCATACCAGCTAGGTAAATTCGTTGCTTATGATCTGAATAAGATTTTCTCGCTTGACAAGGAACAGATCATCATGAATAAGGAAATTTATACAATTGAGATGACTATACCTGCTGATACATTCATGTACTCAAAAGAATATAACAGCTATACTAAATTTCTTGGAATGACCGAAGAGTTAAAAAGATACTCAGACAGCAAAAAAAGCTTGCCAGCAACTTTTGAACAAACCTATATTCAGACAAATCCATGGTTTTATCTTACCTATTATAACCTGGGTAATTATTACCGGGATAAAAAAGATTACTATCGGGCTTATGGATACTATCAGAATGCCTTATCAAAAGAGGTCGCAGGAATGGATCAGAGAAACCATCTGATAATATTATCAGGAAAAACATTAAAAAAGTCACACCATGTCGATACCAGAAATTGAAAAAAAGAATGCCAGGGAGATTAAGTCGTTTCAGGGGAAAGCACTTATAAACATGCTTCAGTATGTAAAGAAAAACTCACGTTTTTATCAGAATCATTTTAGAAGGCATGGTATTAATACTGATAAAATAAAAAATCTTGACGATCTTATACACATACCTATTACACGGAAGGAAGATTTGCAATCAGGTGCAGATGATTTTATTTGTGTGAGCCGCAATAAAATCATCGACTATCTCACAACATCCGGAACGTCGGGAGAACCTGTGATATATGCAATGACCGAAAATGATCTGAAGAGACTTGCATACAATGAATATCTTGGTTTCATGTGTGCTGACTGTACCAGAAATGACGTCTTTCAGCTTATGACCACCATTGATCGCCGGTTTATGGCAGGAATGGCGTATTTCTTAGGTTCACGCAGATTAAAATCGGGTATGATCCGTGTGGGAAACGGAATCCCTGAAATGCAATGGGATACTATTAAACGATTTTCACCCACAACTCTGATCGCAGTTCCATCGTTTTTGTTAAATATTATTGATTATGCCGAAAAAAATGGTATTGACCATCATGCATCAAGTGTAACAAAGGCTGTATGTATCGGAGATGCCCTGCGCAACACTGATTTTTCCTTCAATACGCTAGGTAAAAGAATAAATGAACGTTGGCCTGAAATGAAACTCTATTCGACCTATGCATCGACAGAAATGGCTGCATCATTTACCGAATGCAGATACGGGATAGGAGGTCATCATCATCCCGAATTGCTTATCGTTGAGTTTCTGGATGATAATGATTCTCCGGTTTCAAGAGGCGATGTCGGAGAACTAACCATAACTACTCTTGGTGTTGAAGGCATGCCACTGCTCCGGTTTAAAACAGGCGATATATGCCAGGGACATTACGAATCCTGTGAATGTGGCCGTACTACTATGCGGGTAGGTCCTTTAATTGGCCGTAAAAACCAGATGATCAAGTATAAAGGAACTACTTTATATCCTCCTGCCCTGTACGATATTCTCGAAAGCATAGAAGGTGTCAGAAATTATATTGTCGAACTTTCCACCAACACTATCGGAACAGATGAGATCCTGATACGCATAGGATCCGAAAACAATTCCGAAAGTTTTGAAAAGATTATTAAAGATCATTTCAGAGCCAAACTCAGAGTTGCTCCTTCAATATTCTTTGAATCAGTCGATTATATTAATAGACTGCAATATCCGAGCATGAGTCGTAAACCTATAAAGCTCATCGATAAAAGGTAAATAATTACTGGGAATCGATACCAAACGTTTTCGCTTTGAACTATTTTATTGAAGAACTATTCTGTATTTTTGTTTTTTGTAACCTTTAAAACAAAAATGATATGAAAAGTAAATTATTAACATTCATTTTAATGATTCTTCTGGGATTTATGAATTATTCATTCTCCCAGGAATATCAGAAAGTCTCAGACATTAAAAAAGTTATATGGTTAGGTGTTGATTTTACAGCAGCAAAATTTACTCTTGTGACTGAAGATCCTGCTGTTATAGTTAACCAGTATCTTAAAGCGATCAATGTCCTTATTATTAGTGAACGGGAAAAATTTAATATCAGAAGCTTCTTTAAAGTTGATGAAGTGAGCAACAACATTGAACTGGCTATTGAATTTAATCAGCAAATCGATCCGTCCGCTTTGGTGATATATGATGATTATAAACTGGATGTGGATCAGGTCAAAGATGTAATTAAGAAATATGATGTGGAGGACAAATCAGGAGCAGGATTGATCTTTGTTGCCGAGAATTTGAATAAAGTATCTCAGACAGGAAGTTATTACGTATGCTTTTTTGATTTATCAACCAAAGAAATAATTGATTGCAAAAGGATGACCGGGGCGGTAAGTGGTATTGGATTCCGTAATTACTGGGCTAGTTCGATTTATAATGTAATGAAAACCTGGGCGTTACAGTAGAGGGTGAATTAAGGGCCCAGAATTTCAGAATGAAGAATATGGTTTTAATGACAAAGACTCTGATTCGGGTCCGGTTCAGTGAAGTTGACTCGATGGGTGTCGTCTGGCATGGCCAGTACATCAAGTATTTTGAAGATGGTCGTGAGGATTTTGGCAACAAGTACCGTATCAATTACCTGGATTTTTATAATCTTGGTATCCTGATTCCTATAATTAAAATTTCCTGTAATTATAAAAAACCCTTGATTTACGGCGACACAGCTCTGGTAGAAACCAGGTTTGTCGACTGTGAGGCCGCAAAAATTCAGTACGACTACGTTATTTATAATAATAAAAACCATGAAATAGTCGCAACCGGTTCAAGTATCCAGGTATTTTTGAATTTAAATCATGAATTACTGCTGGTGTTCCCTCCCTTCTTTCTTGAATGGAAAAAAAGAAATGGATTGATAACAAAAATAAATTAATATAATTTTTCGTGAAGGACGTTTTCATAGCTTCCGATAATATTATTACTTCACTAGGCTTTACTACTGGCGAGAATGCCACAAATATGTTTGCTGGGAAGACCGGTATCCGCTTAACTGAAAATGAGCATATGGCTCCCTCTCCATTTTATGCGTCACTTGTTGATTCCTCTCTTTTACGAAATAAATTTTCCGCATTTGATGATCCGGACAAATTTACCCATTTCGAACAGATGGCTATCTGTTCAATAAAAGACGCATTATCAGGTTCAGAGATTGATTTTGCTGATCCCGGAACCCTTTTTATCCTGTCCTCAACTAAAGGTAATATTGATCTCCTAGAAAATGAAAACAAACTGAGATACGGAAAAGAAAGGATTTATTTATGGAATACGGCACAATTAATACAGCGATATTTTAAAATCAGGAATGAACCGGTTGTGGTTTCCAATGCCTGCATTTCAGGTGTGCAGGCTATCATTACTGGTGCCCGTCTGATACGTGCCGGTTTATTTGAGAATATTATCATTAACGGTACTGACATTATCTCAGAATTTGTTGTGTCGGGCTTTAATTCGTTTCAATCGCTCAGCACCGGGCCCTGCCGTCCTTTTGATAAAACAAGGGATGGTTTATCACTGGGAGAAGGTTCAGGGACTATCATTCTGACCGGAAAGCATTCCTTGTCAAGTCGCTCAGAACAAATCATGGTCGGTGAAGGTTTTTCCACCAATGATGCAAATCATATTTCTGGCCCTTCAAGAACCGGAGAAGGATTATTCATAGCTATTAACCGTCTTTTGAAGAAAATGCATGTTTCTATTGATCATATTTCAGCTCACGGAACTGCAACCTTGTATAATGACGAGATGGAATCTATTGCCATAACCAGAGCCGGATTACAGTCTGTTCCCGTGAACAGCTTTAAAGGTTATTGGGGCCATACGCTGGGAGCCGCTGGAATAATTGAATCAGTAATGTGTATATACTCCATCAGAAACAGTATTTTATTCAATACACTTGGTTATCACACATCTGGAGTAACAAATCCTATTATCATTGTTGACAGTTTTATTAGCAGGGAAATAAATAATTGTCTGAAAATTGCATCTGGATTTGGGGGATGTAACGCTGCAATATTATTTCATAAAAAATGAAAAGATTCTATGTAATAAGCGATTACTGTTCTATCCGCCAAGATGCGGTTGAGGTCAACAATAACATTGTGTACAACGGTTCCGGTGCCGACTTCGGAAAGTTTTCCAATGACATTTACAAAAATTTTGCTGTAAATTATCCAAAATTTCACAAAATGGATAACCTGAGTAAGCTAGCTTTTTTATCGGCTGAGTTGCTCCTTAGAGATAAAAATATAAATCAGAAGTATTCAGGAGATGACGTAGGGATAATCCTAATGAATGCTTCATCTTCGCTTGATACAGACCGCCGTTACCAGAATACGATCTCCGACCGGGCAAATTATTTTCCCAGTCCTTCAGTATTTGTTTATACGCTTCCCAATGTGGTAATAGGTGAAATCAGCATTAAACATAAGTTCTACGGGGAAGGTAATTTTTTTATCTCTGAAAAATTCAATCCATCATTCCTGGTGAGTTATGTAGAACAATTGTTTAATACTGAAACAATTCAATGCTGTATAGCCGGGTGGGTTGAAATTGACGGCAATGATTTTGAATCGTTGGTTTTTTTAATTGAGAAACCAGATAAAACTGATGCCGGAATTGCTAATTTTGAGCCGGCGACTATTCAAGATTTATATGATAAAAAGAAATGATATATGGAAAAGATTATTCTAAAATTGAAGGAAGAAATCATTGAAGTCTTAAACTTATCGGAAATGAAACCGGAGGATATTGATGAAAAGGCTCCTCTTTTTGTCGATGGTCTTGGCCTTGATTCAATAGATGCTCTCGAACTTACTGTTCTGCTTGATAAAAAATATGACTTAAAGATTAATACGGTTGAGGAAGGGAAAAAAATCCTGTATTCCGTAAAATCAATGGCAGAATTTATTATTGCAAACAAAAAGCACTGATTTCCAATATGCTTAACTCCAAATAGTGACAAATTGTGTCAGCCAAAGTTTTTGTAACCGGTGTTGGTATTATTTCATCCATCGGCCTTAATAATGAAGAAACTGCTTCCGCTCTGCAGGAATCCAGAAGCGGAATTGGCAGGATAACGGTGCTGGAAACCCTGTACAAAGACGAAATTCCTGTAGCAGAAGTTAAGGCTACCAATAAAGAACTTAAAGAAATATCGGAAGTCACTAATAAAGACCCATTTTCACGCACCACTCTTCTGGGTATCATTGCTGCCAGGCAGGCTCTGTCACAAACTGATATCAAAGATATAAAAGAATTCAGAACCGGATTGATATCTGCTACAACGGTTGGAGGCATGGACCGAAGTGAAAGGTTTTATAAAGAATATATTAAGAATAATTCCCGCGGTCGGTTAAGAGATATTATCACGCATGATTGCGCGGACAGTACAGAACGAATCGCTGATACGTTTGGAATAAAAGATTATGTGTCAACGATCAGTACTGCCTGTTCATCATCGGCAAACTCAATCCTGGTTGGATCACGTATGATTGAAAACGGAATACTGGACAGGGTACTTGTTGGCGGCGTTGATGCACTTACACTTTTTACACTGAATGGTTTTAACAGTCTGATGATACTGGACAGAACCGGATGCAAACCTTTTGATGAGGAAAGAAACGGGCTGACTCTTGGCGAAGGTGCCGGATTCCTGATGATTGAATCCGAACACGCTATCAGGCAAGCAGGTAAGACACCATTATGTGAGATTAAAGGTTATGGAAATGCATGTGACGCATTTCATCAGACTGCTTCATCCCCGGAGGGAGACGGAGCTTTTCTTTCTATGCAAAAGGCACTAGCAAAAGCAGGAATTACACCAGGTGTGATCGATTATATAAATGCCCACGGAACGGGCACAAAAAACAATGACTTATCGGAAGGAAAAGCTATCCTAAAGCTATGGCAGGGATCCGTTCCACCTTTCAGCTCAACCAAATCCTTTACAGGGCATACTCTGGGCGCAGCAGGTGCAATTGAAGCCATATTCTGTGTAATGGCATTAAAGCACCAATGGATCTACCCCAACCTTAATTTCAAACATCAGATGACAGATCTGGGTTTTTCTCCGGTGACTCATTTTCAACATGATATTCCTTTACGGAATGTTATGTCGAATTCGTTTGGATTTGGCGGTAATAACACAAGTTTAATATTTTCCAGGTGCTGATATGGAAGCCTTTATTAACGGCATAAGCGCTATCTCACCGCAAATCACCTTTAACTGCGAAAAATTATTGCAGGAGGTAAGGGAGTATGATAAGGTACGGTATCTTAAGTGTATTGAACCTCAATATAAAGAATTCATCGATGCGATGGCATCCAGACGCATGAGCAGAATCATTAAAATGGGTGTTACTTCGGCTTTAAAATGTCTGCACGATGCTGGAATCAAAAACCCGGATGTTATTGTCGCCGGTACCGGACTGGGATGTATTGAGGATACTGAGAAGTTCCTAAATATAATGTATACCAATGAAGAAAAACTTCTGAATCCGACAAACTTTATACAATCAACGCATAATACTGTTGCTTCTACCATTGCCCTTATGCTTAATTGTCATAACTATAATAATACATATGTCCATCGGGGTTTCTCATTTGAAAGTGCTTTACTCGATGGTTTGATGTTTTTGCAGGAAGGTTCAGCAAATACCGTACTTGTGGGAGGACTGGATGAGCTGACCACCAACTCATTTATTATAACAGACCGCCTGCATTTCTGGAAAAAAACCTCTATTAACAACCTCAACCTTCTGGATTATAAAACCAAAGGCAGTCTGGCAGGTGAAGGGGCTGCATTTTTTGCACTTAATAGTCAGAAAACTGAAAGAAGCATTGCAAAAATAATTTCCTTAAATACCTTTTATAAACCTGAAGGATTTTCCGAAATTGAAGAGAAAGTATCGACTTTTATTCAAAAAAACGCTGGAGATGCTGACAAGATCGACCTGATCCTAATGGGGATGAATGGTGACCTGTTCATGGATAAAATATATTATCATCTAAAAAACTCACTCTTCAACCATATTCCATGCGCTTATTTCAAGCATTTATGTGGTGAATACGATACTTCCTCATCTTTTGCACTCTACCTTGCTTCATCCATACTTAAAGAACATAATGTCCCTGTTGTAATCAGACTCGACAATAAACCCATCAATGAGATTAGAAATATTCTGATTTATAATCATTTGAGGAATGTTAACCATTCTTTGATTCTGCTTTCATCATGTTGAGATATCAGAAAATAATTATTGTATTTATCCTTTTAATGATTTCAATCCTGATTGTTGATTTTTATATCCGGGTAAGTATCTGGCTTTATGCTGGCATTATTCTTGTAATGGTTGGTTTGTTGACCTATGGATCAATAAATATACGATCGGGTTTTTATTGTAAGGTTTTATGCTCTGCCGATATGGAGAAGAAAATTATTGCACTAACCTTTGATGATGGGCCGGATAATGTGATAACCCCTGGGGTACTTGATATTTTAAAAAAACATAATGTTAAGGCAGCATTTTTCTGTGTTGGATATAAAGCTGAAAGAAATTCCGATCTGATCAGGAAAATGGATCTTGAAGGTCATGTTATTGGGAATCATAGCTATTCACATCATTTCTTTTTTGACCTGTTTTGTTCCGGAAAGATGATTGAAGAATTGCAAAAAACTGAAAATATCCTTGAGAAAACGTTGAATAAAAAAATAATGATGTTCCGGCCGCTTTATGGTGTTACAAATCCCCCATTGGCCAGAGCTCTGCGGAAGATGAATTATAATATTATCGGTTGGAGTCTGCGTTCAAAAGATACCGTTATAAGAAAAGAGAATTTGCTTTTTGAAAGACTAACAAAAAAAATGAAAGCAGGCGATATCGTATTATTCCATGATACCCAGAACCACGTGGTCAGGGTTCTGGATAAATTTATAAAATTTGCAAAAGAAAATAATTACCGTCTTGAACGGCTCGACAGACTTTTAAATATTGAAGCCTATGAATAAATATCGGACATATTTAAATTGTTTTTTATCAGTTCTTATTTCTTGCTCTTTATCAGCACAAGATACCTATACGCCTATGAGCAATAGTGAGGAATTTAAGAGTAAGCTTGCTGAAATGTCTGAATTGACCAATACAATTACCTGTGATTTTGTCCAGGAGAAAAACCTGGTTGTTTTATCTGAAAAGATCATTTCAAAAGGCCAGTTCTATTTTAAAAAGGAAAACAATATCCGCTGGGAATATACGCAACCCTACAAATACCTTATCATTATAAGTAAGGACCAGTTGTATATACGCGACGATAAAAGTCAGAAACAATATGATATCCAGTCAAATAAGATGTTTCAGGAGATGAACAGGTTTATCAGCGGTTGCATACAAGGAGATATCCTTAAGAATGATAAAGATTATGCAGTAGAGTATTTTGAGAACAGTAAAGGATATTTTGTGAAACTCGTTCCACGTGAAGAGAGAATGAGACAGATGCTGAATGAGGTACAGATCTGGTTTGATAAGAATGATCTGACGGTATTAGGCCTCAAAATGGTTGAATCGGGCGAGGATTACACAAAGATTGACTTCATTAATAAGAAATTGAACATAGAAATACCTCTTGAAAAATTTAGTTTTAATTAGCTTGTGTCTTCTTTTGTTAAGCGGTTGTTCATTATTCCTGTTCAATGACTTACACATGATATCCCGCACTTCTGACGAAAGACAAGATATTCTCTCCTGGTTTCAGAGAGATGCTGACCGTTACCTGTATCAGGCTACGATTGATATTTATGGTAATCATTTCAGCGGATTACTAATCATCAAACCCTTCAGTGAAGACAGTTATCGCACTCTTTTCATAACTCAACTGGGGATAAAGATATTTGATATGGAATTCTTCAGTGGGGGTGATTTTAAATTGCACTATTGCTTAGATGAATTGAATAGACGATCAATTATTAAGACATTGAGAAACGACATCAGCCTGATGCTTGAAAATGTATCAAAAACCGGTAGGATAAAAATAATGCAGGAGGGACAGACAGGAAGGATGATTATCAAATTTAAGGGTAAAACCGGAGTCAGATACTGCTTGATTGATGATAAATCGAACAAAATAAATGAACTGATACAAACCCGTTGCCTGCTCAAAAAACTGAACATACGTTTTTACAGTTCTGAAGGTATTGAACCTGATTCTATAAGTATTTCAAATTATATTAATAAATTAAACATTCATTTGATAAAGCTTAATGAAACCGAACCATAAATTTCTGAATGATCTCTTCATAATTGACCATATCAAGAGGGATGAGAATAAGATAATGGTACAGATACTACTTAATCCTTCTCATGATATATTCAAAGGTCATTTCCCTGGGAATCCGATATTACCGGGAGTTTGTATTGTTCAAATTTTGAAGGAGTTGCTTATGAATCATTCAGGTAAGAAACTAATTCTCAAAAAAGCAAGTTCTATCAAATATTTATCATTTATTAATCCGGAGGTAAACAGTACAATAAATATTGATGTAGAGATGAGGGAAATGGGAGATAATAATTTTTTTTGCAATGCATCCTTTTATTTTGAATCAGTTGTCTTTTGCCGTTTTAGTGGGGAATTTATTTTTTAATTGTATGCACTAGTGTCTATATCAAGACCCCGTGTACCTTTAAATCGTTTCAGGAAGTTTTCACGATCGGGAAGTGGTGTAAAATCCTTTACAAAAGCTTTCTGATAATCTATTTCAGGATCAATCATTTTGGATTCCATTGTCATGATCGTATCTAAAACAAATGGAATCAAACCAATCTCAGCATTTACTATTTTTTTAGCGTACCGTTTCAACATTTTAGTCTGAAACGGATCGGAAGCTAACGCGATCCTTTCAAATCCGAGCTTTTGGGCTTTTTTGTAGGAATAGTATACATTCTCGGTACTATGCTCTGCCATTGTTTCAGTAAAAATGTTTTCTTTCAGAATACCTAATTTCTCGGCATAGAGTGCCATGATCTCAGCTTCACAATATGGAGTATAAACTGCAGAACCTGAATACATAACATTTTTTGTTATTCCGTTATCATACAAATATTTCGACCAATAGATCCTTGCTTTCATTGTATAGCTCCATTTTCCATTCTCAAAAGGCACTCCTGGAACAATAATAATATCATAATTTCCTTTCATTGATTCTTCCAATAAACGTATAGATGTTTTGGATGAAAAAGCACAGGAATTCAGGATAAAAAAAATCAAAAAAAGGATTGTTCCAATCGACATTATTTTAGCAATTACTTTTTTCATACTCCAAATAGGTCAATTGATTGAAATCAAACAGTGTTATTTAAGCTTTAATTTTAGATTTAAGCTTTATCGTCTAATACCCAACCACCCATAAAATCCTGTCCTCATCAATACAAAAATCGACGAAGTCTATTAATTCTTTATTGATTTTGACAAGCTTTTCAAGATAAAACATCCATCGGTCTGTCCAATTCTTATCAGCCCTGATTAATCTGATCAGGAAATCTTTACCATGAACTTTTGAATTGATATTATCCTGAAATTCTGATAAGGATTTTATCTGCTCCAGAAGTGTAAGATTTGTCAATAAACGGTTCCTTAATGGAACAATGTACCGGGTATTGAATTTTGTTGGTTCATAATATTCATAAAGGTTATTTGCCTTTTCAAAACAATCAACAAAAAGGTTGAATACTTCAGTGTCCAAAAATTTCGATTCAGGATCACATTTTATGTATTCTTCACCTGTTCCGGTACAATTTAATTCGACAAAATTCAGACTCTTTGAATCGTATATCTCTAATCTCATGATCAATTTATTTTGTTAAGCGAATTTAGTAAAAGAACGCTAAAAGCATTTGACTATTGCAAAGTATTAATTTTGGTACAGTCCAGCAATCTTTGTAATCCTGCGACCCTGCAACTATCTTTTGCCTCACGCTTCACGCTTCACGCCTCACGCTTCACGCCTCACATTATTTACCTAAATTTGCAGTTTAATAAACAGAAAGTGAGTAAACCGGATATCTTCAAA
>CAZEKO010000008.1:0-2087 GCA_964512775.1 uncultured Bacteroides sp.
TTTATCAAGGGATTTCAATTAATAATTAAAAAAGATGTTTTAATATTTTATTTGATTTTATACCTTTGTACCCTTGAAATTTTACCTGTTCTTTTTTATTACAAGTTTTTTTCTGGTTGGATAAAATAAGTTTGCAACTTAAAGGTGTGATAAATGAGGATAAAGAAAATACTTGTTTCACAACCAAGACCTGAAAACGGAAAATCCCCATATTTTGAATTAGCCGAAAAAAATAATATTCATATTGATTTCAGGCCATTCACTCATATTGAGGGTATTCCTGCCAAAGAGTTCAGGCAAAACAGGATTGATATCCTGAATCATTCTGCAATAATTTTCAACAGTAAGACTGCCATAGATCACTTTTTCAGGATCTGTGAAGAGATGCGAATTACTGTTCCTGACACCATGAAATATTTTTGTATTTCTGAATCCACTGCTTTTTATCTGCAGAAGTATATTATTTACAGAAAGAGGAAAATATTTTACGGAAATGGGAAAATTGATGATTTAATGGATCTTATTGCTAAATACAACGATGGTAATTTCCTTGTTCCCCTGGCAGATATCCATGCGGATGACCTTCCGAAAGCACTTGACAAATCCAAAATAAGATACAATATCGCTATCCTTTATAAAACAGTCTGTTGTGATTTATCTGATTTTTCAGCCCTTGATTATGATATTCTTGTTTTTTTCAGTCCCTCAGGTATCAAATCACTCTTTAAGAACTATCCTGAATTTAAACAAAATAATATCAAAATTGCTTCATTTGGGGAATCAACTGCTAAAGCTGTGAGAGAAGCCGGATTACGGATTGATATTGAAGCTCCCAGACCCGAGGCTCCATCCATGACCATGGCTCTGGATTTTTTTATTAGAGATTATAATAAAAATAACAAATAGAAATTTATCCTTTCCAGCTATTATTCATTTTTCCCTCCAATTAAATAATTGTGGGCCGAAATACATTCAAAAGGTCAGAGAAGCTTAAAAGTTCCAGGATCATAGGTGAATTATTCAAATCCGGAGATATAATTACTGTAGTACCACTAAAATTATTCTGGAAACTCGATAATAACAATCAGACAATACCGGCCAGGATGGCAGTGACCGTTCCAGCTAAAAATTTTAAAAGGGCTGTTGACAGAAATCTTATAAAACGAAGAATAAGGGAAGCTTACAGGCTTAATAAACATAATTTGATTGATTCTCTGTCTGACAAAAAATTAAGTCTTATTTTTGTCTTCCTGTATCTGCCTAAAACCATATGTCCATATCAACAAATATCAGAGGCAGTAATTAAGGTTTTAAAAATTATTTCAGATCATTTAATATCCGTTTCATCTCAGGAATAATAGTGAATTAAAATATCAATGCGACTAATTCTCAGTATTATATTATGTATTGCAGGTTTTTCCTACCTTGAAGGTCAGACATTGACGGATACAATGTATTTCAACAATTCATGGGAACAATGTACCAAAGAAGAAGCCAGGTACTATCGGACAATTAATATGGATTTATCAGGTGATTTTATGTTTCATGTTACTGATTATTATCTTTCCGGTCAGGTCCAAATGACAGGTACCTATAGATCCATTAGACCAGATGACAGGGAAGGCATATTTACCTGGTACTATCCTGACGGACAAAAACAAGAGGAATGTCAGTACAAAAATAATATGTTGCACGGTTTATATCAGGAATGGTATAAGGATGGCCAGAATAAAATACGACAGAGTTTTAATGAAGGACTTCCTGATGGGCCTATGAAGACCTGGCGGCAGGATGGAACATTGCAACTAGACGTGCAGTACAGCAAAGGAGAAAAGCATGGATTTTTCATGTCATATTACATAAATGGTCAGATGGCCAGAAAGGATTTATACGAACATGATCAATTTATTGAAGGTCAATGTTTTACACCTGATGGTCTACCAACAGAATATTTTCCTTATATTGTCTTGCCAATATATAATGGTGGTCCTTCTGAGCTCAGAAAATTCATAGAGAAAGAACTTATCTATCCCAAAAAGGCTGAAAAAGAAGGCAGGGAAGCCACTATTCTTGTCATCTTTACAGTT
>CAZEKO010000008.1:2187-19097 GCA_964512775.1 uncultured Bacteroides sp.
TATGTTAAGATCTTATGTATCTGCCCGTTTAATTTTATTTTTCCTTATAATCTTAACTTTCTCTGGCTGCAAAAAGAAACCGCAACAAATTCAGGAAATAAATCCTGAATTTACTTCTTACATTTCGGCCTTTACATCAGGATATATTTCTAATGAATCGGCAATCCGTATTCAGCTCGTCGAAGATTACCAGGGTGAAATAGATTTGAATCAAATTATTGATGACAGGTTATTTAAGTTCCAGCCTGATTTGAAAGGTTCAGCATATTGGGTAGATCAGCGAACAATCGAATTCAAACCAGATGAAATGCTTAAATCTGGAACTACTTATACAGTGTCATTTAATCTTTCAAGAATTAAAGATGTACCCAGTCATTTAAAAACGTTTGAATTTCAGATTCAGACCATTAAACAAAGCTTTTCAGTTGAAATTGAAGGCATTAAAACTTATTCTTCCCAGGATCTGCGATGGTTAAAGCTAAATGGCAGGATTCTGACTGCTGATATCATTGAAAATGAATTAATTGAAAGCGTATTATCAGTAAATCAAAATAATAAATTACTTAAAATAACATGGGATCATGATATTAATGGGAAAATCCATCATTTCAGTGCGGATAGTCTTGAGCGCAGAGAAAATGAAGAAAAAATTGATGTTATCTGGAATGGTAATAAAATAAACATTGATGCTTCAGGAAAGGAACAAATAGTAATACCGGCACTGGGTGATTTTAAATTAATGGATATTTCAGTAGTTCAGCAACCTGAACAGTATATTGTCCTGAATTTTTCTGATCCTTTACAGGCTAATCAGTTTCTCCAGGGTTTAATCTCGATTGAAAATGGTACTGATCTTCAGTTTATTATTGAAGGTAACGAAATAAAGGCTTATCCATCGGCCAGGCAAACAGGAATGCTGAAGGTTTATATTGAACCAGGTATAAAAAATATACAGGGTTATAAATTTACCACCCGAACAGAACATGAATTGAGTTTTGAAGAAGTTAAACCGGCTATTCGATTGTTGGGTAATGGTGTTATTCTTCCGAATTCTGATGGACTTATTTTTCCATTTGAGGCTGTGAATCTCAAGGCAGTTGAGGTAAAAATAGTCAGGATTTATGAAAATAATATCGGGCAATTTTTACAGGTAAATTACCTGGATGGTGATTACCAGCTTAAACGAGTGGGGCGATTAATCCTGAAGAAAACAATTGATCTTGTCTCTGACAAACCTGTCGATTATGGCAAATGGAATACTTTTTCTATTGATCTTGCAGACCTTATTGAAAGCGAACCTGGTGCGATATATCATATTGAGTTGGGATTCAGAAAAAAACATTCTCTTTTCCCCTGCGGTAATGATAGTTCAACCGAACCGGAACTGCCTGAACAGATGGAAGACCAGGACAGATCCTTCGAGGAAGAGCTTAGTTACTGGGATTCTTATGAATCGTATGAATATGATACAGAGTATTATTACTGGGATTATGACTGGAATGAAAGGGAAGATCCTTGTTCAAATTCATATTATGGTGGCCATAGAAGTGTTTCCAGAAATATTCTTGCTTCTGACCTTGGCATTATTGCAAAGCTTGGTTCGGAAAAATCAATGACCTTTGCAGTGACTGATCTGCTGACCACATTAGCAGTTCCAAATGTGACAATTGAAATATATAATTATCAGCAGCAGCTTATTGGTTCGACTCAGACTGGATCTGATGGTCTTGCTGAAATAATGCTGGATGGCCAGCCTTTTTATCTGATTGCGAAAAATGGTTTACAGCGCGGTTATCTTAAACTTGATGATGGTTCTTCTCTTTCATTAAGCAGGTTTGATGTTTCGGGCAATGTTGTTCAGAAAGGAATAAAAGGATTCATATATGGTGAAAGAGGTGTCTGGAGACCCGGAGATTCACTGTATTTGACTTTCATGCTGGAAGATAAAAACGGGAACCTTCCACAGAATCATCCTGTCACCTTTGAATTAATTAATCCTCATGGACAGATAGTTCGCAAGCTTGTAAAAACTACTGGCGTGAATGGTTTTTACAATTTTAAAACTTTTACCGAACCTGACGCTCCAACTGGAAATTGGTCAGCAAGAATAAATGTTGGAGGAACAACATTTACTAAATGGTTAAGGATCGAGACCATAAAACCTAACCGGATTAAAATAAACATTGATTTTGGTACTGATAAATTATCGGTAGACAGGCCTGACATACAAGGTGTTATTTCTGCAAACTGGCTTCATGGGGCTCCGGCCAGAAATCTTCGGACAGAAATTAATGTTACTCTCACACAGATACAAACTACTTTCCCCAAATATCCTGAATATCAGTTTGATGATCCGGCCCGATCATTTTCATCAGAAGAGCTGACAATTTATAAGGATTATCTTAACCAGGAGGGCAAAGCCACATTTTCAACTGATATTTCTGTAAGTACAGCATCCCCTGGAATGCTCAGGGCACATTTTATTACACGCGTGTTTGAAGAAAGCGGCGAATTCAGTATTGATCGTTTTTCAATTCCATACTCTCCATATAAGGGTTATGTCGGAATAAAGACACCAAAGGGCGACCAGGCCAGAGGAATGCTGCTTACTGATACAACACATACTGTAAGTGTTGTCACTATAGATTCAGACGGAAATCCTGTTTCCCGAAATAATCTGGAGGCAACAATCTATAAAATTGACTGGAAATGGTGGTGGGATGCCTCAGATGAAAGTCTTGCATCTTTTATTGGAAGTTCAGAACACATGCCAATTTTTGATGAAAAAATAAACACCAGAAACGGTGAAGGAGATTTTTCATTCAGGATTCAATATCCTGAATGGGGCCGATATCTGATTCGTATTGTCGATCCCTCAACTGGCCATGCTACAGGTAAAATTGTTTATATTGACTGGCCAGGATGGGCTGGTAGAGAGCAGCGAGAGCACCCAGGCGGAGCTACAATGTTATCCTTTAGTTCTGATAAACAGAATTATACTGTTGGCGAAACCGCGACAATATCTATTCCGGCTTCTGGACAGGGAAGAGCACTACTAAGTATTGAGAACGGATCACAAATAATTGAAGCTCATTGGATTAATACAACTGAGCCTGAAACAAATTTTTCTTTCACTGTTTCGGAAAAAATGACTCCAAATGTATATGTTAATGTTACCCTGATTCAGCCACATTCCCAGACCAAAAATGATCTTCCCATTAGGCTTTATGGAGTAATTCCAATTTTTGTCGAAGATCCTTCAACGAGGCTTTATCCTGTTATTACAATGCCGGATGTACTAAAACCTGAGGAGGAATTCACGGTACGTATTAGTGAAAACAAAAAAGCGGGGTGTTCGTATACCCTGGCCATTGTTGATGAAGGCCTGCTCGGTCTGACCCGTTTCCAGACTCCTGATCCATGGTCAGTATTATATGCCCGAGAAGCCTTAGGAGTTAAGACCTGGGATGTTTATGATATGGTCCTTGGAGCCTATGGTGGAAAGATTGAAAAAATTCTAAGCATAGGCGGTGATTTGGCACGTCTTGAAGAAGGTGAATCTGATCAAAGCCGGGCTGACCGTTTTCCACCTATGGTTAAATTTTTAGGTCCTTTTACACTTAAAGAGGGACAGACTAATACTCACACCATCAGGATGCCCAGATATGTGGGATCGGTTAAGACAATGGTGGTGGCCGGTAATCAGAAAGCATATGGTTCAGCAGAAAAAATAACCCCGGTAAGAAAGCCCCTTATGGTACTTGCTACTTTACCACGTGTTCTGGGACCAGGAGAAGAGGTCAAAATGCCTGTAACTGTTTTTGCAATGGAAAATAATCTCAAAAAAGTAGATGTTGAAATAGATATTAATGATCTGTTCGAATTTATAGGACCGGGTAAACAAACAATAAACTTTTCAGAAGTAGGAGATCAGGTCATAAATTTCAACTTAAAGGTTAAACCACTCACAGGAATAGGAAAGGTCTCTGTCACGTGCAGGAGTGGATCTGAAGTGGCAAAATATGATATAGAACTCGATATTCGCAATCCCAATCCTCCTGTCACCAACTTCATTGATACATTAATAATTCCGGGACAAACATGGGAATGTTCATTTCAACTTCCAGGTATTCCCGGTACAAATAAAGCCAAACTGGAAGTATCCAATATACCCCCCATTGATTTCGGCAGAAGGCTTACATGGCTAATTCAATATCCTCATGGTTGTGTTGAACAGATTACATCAGGAGCTTTCCCACAACTTTACCTTGGTGATGTTATGGAAATGAATGAAAGAACAAAAAAGCTGACTGAAGAAAATATAAAGACAGCTATACGGAAATTAAATTCTTTTGTATTACCAAATGGTGGTTTGGCGTATTGGCCTAATGAACAGAACGAAAATGACTGGGGCAGTTCCTATGCGGGTCATTTTCTTATTGAAGCAGAGAAAAAGGGATTTAGTCTTCCTGTTAATTTCAAGAAAAACTGGCTGAATTATCAAAAAAAGACTGCCAGGAACTGGAAAAACAGTAGTGACAAATTCCAGCAGAATGACCTTCTTCAGGCTTACCGCCTTTATACACTTGCCCTGGCTAATTCTCCTGATCTTGGATCAATGAATAAGCTCAGGGAGATGCCAGGCCTATCCTTACAGGCTCAATGGCGCCTTGCCGCTGCATATGCCCTTGCCGGACAATCTGAAATTGCCCAGTCAATGATCAGTAATATATCTGTTAATATTAATCCGTATACAGGATTTTATAACAGTTATGGTTCAGTGGAGCGGGATTGGGCTATGATGCTTGAAACACTTGCATTGCTGAATCAACATTCCCGGGGAATTGATCTTATGAAAAAAATATCACGCCTGTTAAGTGGTGACCATTGGCTTAGCACACAAACAACTGCTTACTGTCTTTTAGCGATGTCAAAATATACAAGCACTCTGGGGACATCTGAAGAACTTAAATTTGATTATTCGTTTGATAAAAACACTAAATCCACCTATGTTGTTACAAAACTCCCTATTGCTCAGTTTGAATTTGAGGTAAAAAATAAATCTGAAGCATATATGACACTTAATAATAAAGGTGGAGGGGGTGTGTTTGTAAGGATTACTATGGAGGGAACACCTGAAATTGGAGATCAGTCTGAAAAACAAAACAATTTATCTCTCAATGTCGAATATACTGACATGGCTGGACATTCCCTGGATGTGACAAATCTGGTGCAGGGAACAGATTTTCTTGCAAGGGTAAAAATTTCAAATCCTTCCGGTGTCGAAAATTACAGGGATATGGTTCTGACACAAATATTCGCATCCGGATGGGAAATTCATAATATTCGTATGGATGATTTTGCTTCTGTCCATCAGTCATCTGTTCCTAATTACCAGGATATTCGGGACGACAGGGTGTATACTTACTTTCATCTCCCCAGGTATGATTCAAAAACTTTTATAATTCAATTAAACGCAGCATATCTTGGAAAATATTATCTGCCATCAATTTATTGTGAAGCAATGTATGATAACCGGATAAACGCAAGGAAACCTGGCAAATGGGTTGAAATCAGACAGTAAAATGTTCACCAGCAAGAAAAAATATAGAATAGCTTTCCTTTTAATATTACTATCAATTTTAATATTGATTTTCTGGTTTTCAATTCCTGATCCTCTCTTTAGTGATCCCACCTGTACAGTTATTGAAGACCGGCAGGGAGAGTTACTTGGCGCTAAAATTGCTGATGATGGCCAATGGAGATTTCCCTATAACGAAGATGTACCTGAAAAATTCAAGCATTCCATTATATCTTTTGAGGATAGGTATTTTTATTATCATCCGGGAATTAATCCATATTCCCTGATAAGGGCAGCAGTTGTTAATATCAGGTCCGGCCGGATTGTCAGTGGTGGCAGTACTCTCACCATGCAGGTAATCAGGCTTTCACGAAAAGGGAAAGACAGAACCATTCCTGAAAAACTGGTGGAAATTTTTCTTGCATTCCGACTTGAACTTAGTTATTCAAAAGATGAAATACTCTCTTTGTATGCTTCTAATGCTCCATTTGGAGGAAATGTTGTCGGTCTCGATGCTGCTTCCTGGAGATATTTTGGTTGTGCTCCTTCGGATTTATCATGGTCAGAAGCCGCAGTCCTGGCCATCCTTCCCAACTCACCCTCACTGATCCACCCGGGAAAAAACAGAGATCTGTTACTTGTAAAAAGAAATCGTTTGCTGAGTAAATTGTACAACACAGGAAAGATAGATTCGACCACATATGTTCTTTCAACGCTTGAACCTCTTCCCGAAAATCCCCTTCCTTTACCATCTTTATCACCCCATTTGCTCAGCAGAGTATATCAAAACCACAGAGGAGAAAGAATACATACTACCCTGGTAAAAAATATCCAGGAAAGAGCTGAAATTATTGTTGAAAGTCACCATAGAACTTTAAAACACAACGAAATCCATAATGCTGCCTGTCTGATACTTGATGTAGAAACCGGTGATGTACTTGCATATGTAGGAAATACTCAGAATCCTGACCAACCTGAACATGGCAGTGATGTCGACATTATAACGGCGCCACGAAGTACGGGTAGTATTTTGAAGCCTCTTCTGTTTTGCCTGATGCTTAACGAAGGATCGATTCTCCCCGGAACTTTAATCCCGGATATTCCGACTCATTATACAGGCTATACACCGAAAAATTTTTCTCTTACTTATGATGGAGCTGTGCCGGCAAAAAAGGCCCTCTCAAAATCGCTAAATATCCCAGCAGTAAGGATGTTACAACAATTTGGACTGGAAAGATTCCATTATTATCTTACAAAACTGGGTATGACAACTATTGACAAACCTGCTGAACATTACGGATTATCTTTAATTCTGGGTGGTGCTGAGGGCACATTATGGGATCTGACAGGTATTTTCTGCAGTTTTGCAAGGATTCTGAAACATTATAATAATTACGACGGACTCTATTTTGAATCTGATTTAAAAAATCCAAATTATATCCTAGAATCTTCAAGCCATTTAGATCCATCTGAAACAAAACATATACTAAAAGGAAATAATCTTGTAAACGCAAGTTCAATCTGGCTGACATTTCAATCTCTTATAGAAATAAACCGGCCTGAAAATGAAGCTGGCTGGAAGTATTTCGCTTCATCAGATCACGTTGCATGGAAGACCGGAACAAGTTTTGGTTTTCGGGATGGTTGGGCAATCGGAACAACACCTGATTATACTGTTGGTGTATGGGTAGGCAATGCCGACGGAGAAGGACGTCCTAACCTTACTGGAATTCAGACCGCTGCTCCAATTTTATTCGATATTTTCAATTTTCTCCCTTCAGGTGGCTGGTTTGATATTCCCCTGGATGAACTTCGATACATCCCGGTTTGCAGGCAAAGTGGTCATAGAGCCGGTATGTTTTGCTCCGATATTGACACTATTTTAGTACCCGAACAAGGATTAAACACAAATCCCTGTCCATACCATTTAATAGTGCATCTTACAACTGATGGAAAATACAGACTTAACAGCGAATGTGCCAAAACCTCAGAAATGTTTCATACAACCTGGTTCGTTTTACCCCCGGTTCAGGAATGGTATTATCAATCCAAAAATCCTGAATATAAACAACTCCCTCCTCTACATCCTGATTGTTATTCCAATGAAAATATTGCCGAAATGGATCTTATATATCCAAAAGATAATTCCAGGATTTATATTCCTTATGAACTTGATGGCAGTAAGGGTCAGGTGGTTTTTGAGGCTGCTCACAGGATCCATGATGCATCTATCTACTGGCATATTGACCAGGAATATATAGGCACCACACAATATATTCATCAGATCGGAGTTTGCCCTGAACAGGGAGAACATATCCTTACACTTGTTGATGAATCCGGTAACAGGCTTCAGACAAAAATTGAGGTGCTGACAAGAAAAAATTAAAGGTTAAAAATTAAATTTGCAGTTCTTTCAAAAATATTATTTGGAATTATGAAAAATAAAAGATTTGTACGGCGTACAATTGTAGCTGCCATCTCCATATTATTGATTGTGGGGTCATTATCACTACTTTCATTCAATAATGATGATTTCAAGCTTGTTAAAAGCCTCGAAATCTATTACACTCTTTTTCGTGAACTGAATATGTTTTATGTTGATGAAACTGACCCGGAAAAACTGGTTGAATCAAGCATTGATGGTATGCTGGAAAATCTTGATCCTTATACAACATTTATTCCTGAGTCTGATCAGGAAACTTTCAATTTTATGACAACTGGTGAATATGGCGGGATTGGTGCACTTATTCGGAGAAGTGGTGACTATGCGATTATTGCTGAACCTTATAAAGGCTTTCCTGCTGAAAAAAATGGTTTAAAAGCAGGAGATACCATCCTCAATATCGATGGTGAATCAATGAAGGGAAAGGAGATTACCTATATAAGTGAACAGTTAAAAGGAACTCCGGGAACATCGGTTAAAATATTACTAAAGAGGATAAATACTGAGAAAGAAATTGAAAAAATACTTGAACGTGAAAAAATCAATATTAATAATGTCCCCTATTATGGTATGATTGATCACGAGATAGGTTATGTACGTCTTGCTAATTTCACAACAGACGCAGTCAAAGAAGTCAAAAAAGCGCTCTCCGAGCTGGAAAAAGAACACCAGCTTTCAGGACTCGTTGTTGATGTCAGAGGAAATCCCGGTGGCCTTCTCATCGAAGCAGTTGATATTGCAAGTCTCTTCGTGGAATATGGGCAGGAAATTGTCAGTACAAAAGGACGGGTTAATCAATGGGATTATATTTATAAAACCAGAAGTTCTCCCATAGATACCAAAATCCCTCTTGTCGTTCTTGTCAACAGGGCTTCTGCATCAGCTTCAGAGATACTTGCAGGATCTATGCAGGATCTGGACCGTGGGGTAATTATTGGACAAAGAACATACGGGAAAGGCCTTGTACAGACTACAAGGAATCTTGCCTATAACAGTAAATTAAAGGTCACAACAGCCAAATATTATATCCCCAGCGGAAGATGTATTCAGGCACTTGATTTTTCAAACCGAAATGAGGATGGCAGTGTTGGTGTAATTCCTGATTCATTGATTTCAGAGTTCACCACAAAAAACGGCCGTAAAGTGTATGACGGCGGAGGCATTTTACCGGATATTGAAACAAAGCCAGTAAATCTAAGTCAGTTTTCTATATCATTATATACCCAGAATATTATTTTTGATTATGCCACTCTCTATGCATCCCAGCACGATTCCATTCCTCCTGTTGCTGATTTCACCATAACTGATGAAATTTATAATGACTTTAAAAATTATGTCTTAAAAAGGAATTTTACTTATTCAACTAGAAGTGAGGAATCACTTAAAAAATTAATTGAAACTGCCAGGCAGGAGAAATATTATGATCTGGCAGATTCAGAATTTTCTGCTCTTGAAATAAAGCTCACCCATGATAACACCAAGGATCTTTTCCATTTTAAAGATGAAATTTCTTATTTGCTCAAACAGGAAATTGTATCCCGGTATTATTATCAATGGGGAAGCATGGAAGCCGCTATAGAGAATGATGTCGAAATTGGAAAAGCGATTGAAGTCCTTAAAGATCCTAAATTATATAATTCATTGCTTGCATTTGAATAAAATTAATGCGCTTCAAGCCAGTTCATCCCCGTACCTGTATCCACAACTAATGGAACATTTAATGGATAAGCATTTTCCATTTCTTTTACAACTATTTCTTTAACCTGTTCCAATTCTGGTTTGTATACATTAAAAACTAATTCGTCATGAACCTGAAGTATCATCTGAGTAAGTAATTTATCATCCTTGAATTTTTTATGAATATTAATCATAGCAATCTTAATAATATCCGCTGCTGTTCCCTGTATGGGTGCATTAATAGCATTTCTTTCTGCAAAACCCCTTACAAATGAATTGCGTGAATTAATATCATTCAAATATCTTCTTCTGCCGAGAAGTGTTTCAACATATCCTTTATCTCTAGCTATCCTGATAATATCATCCATATATTTTTTAACTCCAGGATAGGATCGAAAATAACCATCGATTAATTCTTTTGCTTCTGTACGGGAAATATGTAATCGTTGTGAGAGACCAAATGCAGAGATTCCATAAATAATACCAAAATTGGCTGTCTTGGCCCTGCCTCTCATTTCTCTGGTGACTTTATTGATTGGAACATTGTATATTTTCGAAGCTGTTGAAAGATGAATATCCTCTTTATTCCTGAATGCATTAATTATGTTTTCATCTTTACTCATATGTGCCATTATCCTTAATTCTATCTGGCTGTAATCTGCTGAAAGTAATATATAATCTGGCCCGCTTGAAATAAATGCCTTTCTTATTTCTCTGCCCTTTGCATCCCTTACAGGTATATTTTGTAAATTCGGATTATTTGAACTGAGTCTGCCTGTTGCGACAATAGCCTGATTGAAAGAGGTATGAATTCTACCTGTATTTGGGTTTATCATTTTTGGCAAGGATTCAACATAAGTAGATAATAATTTAGTCAAAGACCTGTATTCTAGTATTTTCGGTATTATTGGATGTTTGTCTGTCAACTCTAAAAGTACTTCTTCACTGGTAGAATAAATTTTCGTCTTTGTCCGTTTTGTTTCTTTGCTCACTTTCAGCTTATCAAACAGAATTTCACCGAGTTGCTTAGGAGAAGATATATTGAATTCCTGTCCGGCTAAACCAAATATTTCTTTTTCCAGCTGATTAATTTCTTCAGTAAGCTGAACAGCATAATTTATTAAAGAATTGGTATCCAAAGATATGCCGGCAATTTCCATATCAGAAATAACTTTAATTAATGGAAATTCAACTGATTCTGCCAGGGTTTGAAGGCCTTCCTGAATAAGTTTTTCCTTAAATATCTGATATAATTGCCAGGTTAGATCTGCATCTTCACATGCATAATCAGAGATTATCCCCAATGGGACATCCCGCATATTACCCTGTTCAGAACCCTTTTTACCAATTAACTCTTCGATTGGAACAGGTTTATATTTCAGGTAACTTTCCGAAAGATAATTGAGATTATGTCTCAATTCAGGTTGCAGAAGGTAATGGGCTATCATTGTATCAAATATTTTACCCCCGAGAATAATATTATAATTATTCAAGACCTGGAGATCATATTTGACATTTTGCCCAATTTTAAGGATTTTCTGATCCTGAAATAGTGGTATTAATTTTTGTAACTTTTCCAATGCCAGTTTTTTATCCTGAGGAAAAGGGACATAATAGGCTTCGAAAAGATTAAAAGAAAAAGATATACCTACCAGTTGAGCTATAAGTGGATTTATGTCTGTAGTTTCTGTATCAAAACAAAAAGCATCAAGTTGTGATAATCTGGAAGATAAGTCAGAAATTTTTTCCATTGAATCGCATACAGAATATTTATGTTCGTTTGTCTTGATGGTTTTATAATCTGCTAAATAATTACCCCCTTCAATATCTGGTTCACTATTAAATAATGAACCTTGCTGATTGACCTGAGTAACTTTGGTTTCTGACCTGTCACTATTTAGTATTCTATCAGCTATAGTCCTGAATTCAAGTTCCTGGAAAATCCTTTTTAATTTATCTTTTTTCAGATTCTTTAGCTCAAAATCTTTCTCCATAAATTGAATCGGAACATTAATATCAATTGTAACCAGTTTTTTAGCTAACTTGATCTGTTCCTTGAAATTCAGGATACTTTCCTGTTGTTTCCCTTTGAGTTTTCCTGTATTTTCGAATATATTTTCAAGGCTTCCAAATTCAGAAATAAGTTTCTTAGCTGTTTTTTCTCCAATCCCGGGAGCACCCGGTACATTATCAGAACTATCTCCCCATAGTGCCATTACATCAATAACCTGAAGAGGATTATTAGTCTGAAAGATTTTATTTATTTCCTGAACTCCCAATATTTCTGGTTTTTCACCTGATTTTTTTGGCTTAAACATGAAAATATTTTCACTGACAAGCTGGGCGTAATCTTTATCAGGAGTCATCATAAATACCTGAAATCCTGCATTTTCTGCTTTTTTAGCCAGTGTACCTATCACATCATCTGCTTCAAAACCTTCAACCTCAATAATTGGGATATTAAATCCATCGATTATTTCTTTAATAACGGGAACTGCTTTTTTTATTTCTTCAGGAGTTTCTTCCCTGTTTGCTTTATAAGCAGTATAAAGTTTATGTCTGAATATAGGTGAGGGTGGATCAAAAACAACGCCAATATGAGTTGGATTATAATTCTTAATAACCTCTTCAAGAGTAACTGTAAATCCAAAAATTGCAGAAGTATTCAATCCTTTTGAATTGAACATCTGTCTGTTAATAAATGCATAATAAGCTCTGAAAATCAAAGCATATGCATCAAGAAGAAAAAGTCTTTTTTCAGTGTTCATTTTTCACTGATTATCAGAAGCATACCATTCTGCGTAAGAGCTTGCTGTTTCACATAATCTGATAGAAAACAATTCAATCCTGTCCGGTAGTTTTTCTTTAAGTATTTGTACTACATGAATTACTAGATTTTCACATGTTGGTTGATAATCAACTATATAAAATTTATCAAACATTTCCTTGATATTTCGTAGTTCAAGTTTGTCTGCTTCTGAACTAATAATCACAGAATGATCAAAATAGTCAATAATATTTTCCTCTACAATTTTTTTGAGCTCAGAAAAATCAATCACCATCCCATGTTTTGCATTAGAGTTATCCTGTAGTATTTTACCTATTACCGTAACATATAATTTATAACTATGACCATGAATATTCTTGCATGGCCCGTCATAATTCCATAATGCATGGGCCATTTCAAAGGTAAATTCCCTGGTAATTCTTATTCTGGCCATATTTTCAGGAGAGGGTTGCCAATTTATTCACAAGCACATTGGTTTATACAGTTCAGAATATTTGAAAGATTATCATGTTTTAGGAAATAATAGCTTTTTTTACCATCTCGCTTCGATACAAGTACACCTTTATCTTTTAATATTCCAAGATGATGAGAAGTTGTTGATTGTTCAATTTTTAGAAGTTCATGAATTTCTGTGACGGTAAGTTTTCTGCCCTTTTCAAGCTCGTTTAAAATTGCAATTCGCACAGGATGTGCTATTGCTTTCAACATATTTGCTGCTTTTTCAAGTTGTTCAGAATTTAATTTCTCAAATTTCATAAGTAGTATAGTGTAAATAATTAAACAAATGCAAATATATAAATATATATGTAATGCAAATTAATGGTATTTTACCTGGGAAATATTAATTCCTGAATATTTCTACCTTTGTTTTTTCAATAGATCTTCCTGATGTCAATACTTGATGAAATCCGCGACCCTGTTTCAGGAGAAATGAAGTTATTTGAACAGCATTTTCGATCCTCCATGAAAAGTAATATACCCTTGCTTAGTTTCATCACAAATTATATAATTCGTAAAAAAGGTAAACAGATCAGGCCGTTATTTGTCTTTCTTTCTGCAAAAATGCTTGGCAATACAGGGGATTCAACATTTCGTGCAGCCAGTATGATTGAGCTGCTCCATACCGCTACATTAATTCACGATGATATTGTAGATGAAAGTTATGAACGCCGTGGTTTTTTTTCTATAAATGCCCTTTGGAAATCCAAAATTTCTGTTCTTGTTGGTGATTATCTTCTTTCAAGGGGCTTACTCCTTGCCATTGATAATAAAGAATTTGATCTTCTTGGTATTATAACAGAAGCAGTTCGTGAGATGAGTGAAGGTGAACTTCTCCAGATTCAAAAATCCAGAAAACTTAATATAACCAAAGATGAATATTTTAATATAATCAGGAAGAAAACTGCAACACTAATAGCAGCTTGCACTGCATCAGGTGCCCGTTCAGTCGGTGCAGACCAAAAAACAATTGAAATTTTCAAAAAATTCGGTGAGAATGTCGGGATGGCATTTCAAATCAAGGACGATCTTTTTGATTATAATAAAAAGGGAATTATTGGCAAACCAACGGGTAATGACATAAAAGAAAAGAAATTCACTCTTCCCCTTATTCATGCCCTTGAAAATGGCAGCTCCAGTGATAAAATTCACATAATCAATCTAATTAAAAGTCATCATATTAATTCGAAAAAGATACAGGAAATTATTGATTTTGCTATTGATAATAAAGGGATTGAATATTCAATTGGCAGGATGAATGAATTTAAAGATGAAGCCCTAAGTTTATTAAGTAATTATCCTGATAATGATGCTAAGAAGTCGTTGACTAAACTTGTTGAATACGTCATTACCAGAGACAAATAAATCAGGTTTCAGATGATTTTAAGTTTTTGTTTAAAGCCTTTAGTAAAATTTCTGTTCTGTTTTTCCCGATCAGAGAAATAATTTCTGCAGGATCAGCTTTCATAATTGAATTCACCGAACCATACTTTTTCAATAATTCATCTCTTGTTTTTTCACCAATACCATTAATATTATCAAGCTCTGATTGCATCATGATTTTAGTTCGTTTATCCCTGTGCAATTTTATTCCGAATCTGTGAGCCTCGTTTCTTATTTGCTGAATAAGCCTGAGAGTTTCAGAGTTTTTGTCGATATATAAAGGTACTTTATCATCGGGAAAATAAATTTCTTCAAGTCTCTTAGCCACTCCAATTATTGCCGTCTTGCCTCTTAAACTGAGTTTTTCAAGACTTTTTGTAGCTGCACTAAGCTGTCCTTTACCACCATCAATAATAAGCAACTGAGGTAAAGATTTTTTTTCATCCATAATTCTTTTATATCTCCTGTAAATTACCTCCTCCATTGATGCATAATCATTTGGACCTTTAACTGTTTTTATAGTAAAATGACGATAATCTTTTTTACTCGGCTTTGCATTTATAAATACAACACAAGCTGCTGCGGGACTTTTTCCCATTATATTGGAATTATCGAAACATTCAATATGAACTGGTTTCTCTTTAAGTCTCAGGTCTTTCATAACTGTTCCAAGAATTCTTTCAATCTTTGTTTCAGGTCTGGTCAATTCACGTTGTTTTCTTTTTTCAAGCATGTAAAATTTAGCATTCCTCTCGGACAGATCAAGTATTTGTTTTTTTTCACCACGATGTGGAATTGTGAATTTTATATTCCCAAGATGAAGATCTGTTTTTACAGGAACAATTATTTCCTTTGCAGTACTACCCATTCTTTGTCTTATTTCAACAATCGCCAGAGATAATAAATCCTGTACAGATTCGTCAAGCTTTTTCTTTAATTCAAAAGTTTGCGCCTGAACAATGGCTCCGTTTACCACTCTAAGGTAATTTACATATGCAGCAGTATCTTCCTCCGCTATAGAATATACTTCGATATCATCGATTCTGGGATTTACAATCGTTGATTTACTTCTGTATTTCTCAAGAATGCTGATTTTATCCTTTATAATCTGAGCTTGTTCGAATTTATATTCACCAGAATATTCACTCATCAAACCTTTTAAATGTTCAATAACCTGAAAAATATTTCCTTTTAATATTTGATGTACATATTTTATAGATTCTTCATATTCTATATCTGTTTGATAACCAACACATGGAGCTTTGCAATTTCCCAAATGATACTCCAGGCATGCCTTAAACCTCTGATTAACAATGTTTTCCGTCGTAAGATTATAATTACAGGTACGTAAAGGAAACAGCTGCCTGATTAATTCCAGTAGAGTTCTTACCATATTAACTGATGTATATGGCCCATAATAAACCGAACCATTCCGTATCAGATTTCTTGTAATGAAAACCCTTGGGAAAGGTTCATTTTTGACACATATCCACGGAAATGATTTATCATCCTTTAATTGAACATTATATCTTGGTTGGTATTTCTTTATAAGATTATTCTCAAGAAGCAGTGCATCAGATTCATCTTTAACAATAAAATGTTTAATATCTGCGATTTTGCGTGTTAGAATTTTTAGTTTGTTATTCTGATATATTGTCTTTGTAAAATATGAAGAAACTCTTTTCTTTAAATTTCTTGCTTTCCCTATATAGATAATTTCACCTTTATTATCAAAAAATTGGTATATACCTGGTTTGTCCGGTAATACTTCAACTAAAGACTTTAGGTAATCTATATATTCATTTTCTAACATCATCAGTTATTCCTCACCTTGATAATAAAGGTCAGTGAAATTAAATTTCCTGACATCAAATAACCCTTTGTCACTTAATTTTAGTTCCGGAATTACCAGCAGTGCCATAAATGACAGAGTCATAAATGGAGCCCTGAGTGATGATCCCAGTAATCTAACCTTATTATTCATTTCTCTGTATTCTTTCGCAATCTGAAGACCATCTTTATATGTTAAAAGTCCTGCAACGCTTAATTTAATCTCTTCAAATTTACTTCCATTAGTTAATAGTATGCCTCCCCGTATTTCAATAATCCTGTTTATAGCATTTGCAATATCTATATCCTTAACACCAACTGCAATAATATTATGGCTGTCATGCGCAATTGTACTTGCAATAGCACCTTTTTTTAATCTGAATCCCTTTATAAAAGAAACTGCTGGATTTGATTTATTGTATCTATTATACACAACGATTTTAAGTATATCATTTTTAATATTAGAAATTACTTTTCCATCCTTTATAGTTGCTGATGTTATTAATTCCTTTGTATATAATTGTCCATCAAAAGCTTCAATAACTTTTATTTTATCTGATTTAGCAGGTACTTCTAATTGTTTTATCGTTATTTTATCACAATTGAAAACATTTCTATTTTCTACTATTACACGTGCTATTTTAGTTTTACCGTTTTCATAGACTTTTTTCCCTTCGATGTACGTCGCGATAATTGAAAAATCATCAAAA
>CAZEKO010000008.1:19197-28410 GCA_964512775.1 uncultured Bacteroides sp.
AAATTTTTAGCTGCACTTCCTTCTCTAATCAATATGTTCATTCCTCTCAATATTTTTTCTCTGCCTTCCTCTATCGATGTACATTCATGATCAGTAGTAATTCCTTGCGAAACGTATTTTTTAAGATTTTCTCCCGTTAATCCAGGAGCATGTCCATCTATTTGTCTATTATATTTTTTTGCAATTTTTATTTTAGCAATTATGTTTTCATCATCATTTATAACGCCCTGAAAATTCATTACTTCTGCAAGATATTTAAACTTATAATTTAAAAATAATTCTTCAATTTCTTTTTCATCCAGTTTGCCCCCGGTTGTTTCAAAGTTTGTCGCCGGGACACATGATGGTACTCCAAAATAAAATTTAAAGGGCACCTTTCCGCCATTCAGAAGCATGAACTTTATACCCTCAATTCCTAAAACATTAGTTATTTCATGAGGATCTGAAACAGCAGCAATTGTTCCATGCCTTACTGCTAATCTGGAAAATTCTGAAGGAACAAGCATTGAGCTTTCAATGTGTATGTGTGCATCTATTAGCCCGGGAATAATAAATACCTTTTGGGTGTTCCTGGTCAGGCTTATTTTTACAATCTTACCGTCCTTTACTAATATTTTACCAGGAAAGATTTTCTTATTAATTACATCGACTATATTACCACTTATTGTATATTTCATTGGTTATTTCTACTACTTAAATAATTAAGTATTAAAAACAATAATATTGTTCCACGTGGAACATTATCTTCCCATATAAACTAAAAGTACATTTATATCAGCTGGAGAAACACCACTAATTCTGCTTGCCTGTCCTATTGTTTTTGGCTTTATTTTTCTTAATTTTTGCCTTGCTTCAGTTGATAGTGACTTTAATTTTGCATATTCAATTTTTTCATCAATCTTTATTTTTTCAAGTCTCTTTATTTTTTCTGCTATTTGCTTTTCTCTTTTTATATATCCTTCATATTTGATATATATCTCCGCTGATTCAAATATTTCCTTTTTTCTTTCAACAATTTTCTTTTCCAGACTTTTTAATTGTGGTATTAATTCAATTATATCATTTATTTTAATTTCTGGTCTTGTAATTAAATTAATACTTCTTGTTTTTTGCTTTATTTCATTCGTTTTTAATTCTTTTAATTTCTTATTTATTTTTTCAGGAGTTATACTTTCCTTTTTTAATATTGTTAGTATTCTATTTCTAATCTGCATTTTTTCTTTTAATAACTTCATTCTTTCTTTATTCACCATTCCAATTTTATATCCAGCCGGTGTTAATCTTTCATCTGCATCATCCTGTCTTAATAATATTCTGTATTCAGCTCTTGATGTGAACATTCTATAAGGTTCATCTACTCCTTTAGTTATAAGGTCATCTATTAATACACCAATATAAGCCTGATCTCTACCAAGAACAAATTCATCCTTTCTATATATTTTCAGGTGTGCATTTATTCCAGCCATTAATCCCTGTGCAGCAGCTTCTTCATATCCTGTAGTTCCATTTATTTGTCCAGCAAAGTATAGGTTTTTAATTGCTTTTGTTTCAAGTGTAGATTTTAATTGTGTTGGTGGAAAATAATCATATTCTATTGCATAGCCTGGCCTAAATATTTTTACACTTTCCAGTCCTTTTATTTTCCTCATTGCTTCAAGCTGAATTTCCATTGGCAGCGAGCTGGAAAATCCATTAAGATAATATTCCTGCGTATTTAATCCCTCTGGTTCAATGAACAGTAAATGACTTTTCTTTTCAGCAAATGTTACTATTTTGTCTTCAATACTTGGACAGTATCTTGGTCCAATACTTTTAATTATTCCAGTATATAATGGTGAGTCTTTAAAACCTCTTTCTAATATTCTGTGAACTTCATTATTGGTGCTCGTAATCCAGCAGCTTTTATGATTTGAATAATCTAATTCATAATTCAGAAATGAAAATTTTCCTTTTTCCTCATCTCCTTTCTGTTCTGTCATAACTGAGAAATCAATTGTTCGTCCATCAAGTCTTGCAGGAGTTCCTGTTTTCATTCTTCCGACTTCAAATCCAAGTGTTTTTAATTGTTCACTTATTCCATATGAATGAGGCTCACCAGCTCTTCCACCACTCTGGCTATTTCTTCCTATATGTATTAAACCATTAATAAAAGTTCCATTAGTTAATATTACTGCCTTAGCATAAAACTTTGTATTCATTCTTGTAACGACTCCAACTACCTTTTTTCTTTCGATGATAAGTTTGGTTACCATATCTTGCCAGAATTCCAGGTTTTTTGTCTCCTCAAGCATTTCTCTCCATACAATAGAAAATTTCATTCTATCGCATTGTGCTCTTGGGCTCCACATAGCAGGTCCCTTTGACTTATTCAGCATTCTGAACTGGATCATTGTTTTATCAGTTACTATGCCGCTATAGCCTCCTAATGCGTCAATTTCACGAACTATCTGACCTTTTGCTATTCCTCCCATTGCAGGATTGCACGACATCTGAGCAATTTTGGTCATATCCATTGTTATCAGCAGAACTTTTGATCCCATATTTGCTGCAGCGGCAGCGGCTTCGCTTCCAGCATGTCCAGCACCAACAACTATTATGTCATATTTATCATTCACAATTCCAAAATAATAAAATATTTAAAGATTATCAGATCCTTTTTTATAATATTTTTTTAAATACTTGTCTTCCATTGCTCTTATTTTTCTTTTTTCCTTTTCTTTCGCATCATTATATCCCACCAAATGCAATATCCCATGAATAATTACTCTTAATAGTTCATTATCTTTTGTGACTCTATACAATATAGCATTATCTCCTACCCTTTCAATCGATATATATAAATCACCCGAAATTTTGCTGTTTTCTGAAAAGTCGAAAGTAATTATATCAGTATAATTCTTTCTTTTAAGAAATTTCTTATTAATCTCCAGAAGTTTTGAATCACTTGTAAGGATTACGTTAATTGAACCAATCTTTTTATTGTGATCGGATAAAATCCTTCCTATACAGGCTTTAATTTCCCTTCTTCCTTTGATTTTATAATTAACGTGATGTAAAAAAAACCGGATGGCCAATTATATGAGGTTAAAAGTTAGGTTTACTACCCTTCCTTCATTATTGAATACTATTTTATCTGCTAATTTCACCATCAGAAAAATCCCTCTCCCACTTATTTTTTCAACATTTTCAGGTGCTGTTGGATCAGGAATGTTATTATAGTCAAATCCATTTCCCTGATCAATTATTGTCATCTTTAATTCTTTCCTGGACCAGAAACATTTTATATCTACATTTTTTCCCTCATCCAACTTATTTCCATGCAAAATTGCGTTATTTGTAGCTTCCAATGTAGCTATCATTACATTTCCATATTTTTCAGTACTTAAATTGCATTCTGTTGATACTTCATCAATAAGCTTTTCTACCTTTCTTAAGTTATCCATCTTTGATGATATTATTAATTCCCTTTTCATAGATCACTGAATAATAATAATTAATCTTATACTTATTTTATTTAAAAAGGTTTCCATTTTTCGAATAAATTTTTCTCACTATAATCTACTCAGCCATTCCTCAGGATTTTGTTTTTGTAGTTCCTTCCAAATTTCAATATGCAGCATCGTTATATTTGTCTCTTTATCAGTATATATTGTACCAATTACTTGCTTTACCCTAACAATATCTCCCTTTTTAACCTTTAAATTAACTAGTCCGTGATAAACTGTCAAATAATTTCCATGACGTATAATAACAGTATAATTAGCTCCTAAAATTGCAAATACTCCGCTTACTTCTCCATCGAATATCGCTCTTGCCTCCGCTCCCTTTACAGTAACTATATCAATACCGTTATTTTGAATAGTTATCCCTTTTAAAACTGGATGTGGATGTACTCCAAAATGTTCAGTTATAACACCTTTTTCTGTTGGCCATGGTAATCTTCCTTTATTTTCTATAAAATTGTTTGAAATTAATCTTTCTTCAGGCGTTAGTTGATCAAATAAATTAGCATTCTTCATCTTTTTTGCTTCTGCTGCAATTATTTCAGTAATTTCTTTTTCTATTCTTTCATTTATTTTCTTCTTTTCTGCAATTTTAGCCCTCAATTCATTTTCCTTCCTCTTTAATTTTGCTATCAGATTGTTTTTTTGATTAAGTTCTTTTGTAAGGTTGTTATTTTCATTTTTCTTCTCTTCCGCAAGTCTGAGTTTTTGATTCTTTTTTATCTCTAAATCATTGATTTCACTTATAACTTTTTCTTGTAAATTTTTTATTCCTACTGACTGTTGTCTTCTGAACTTAACAAATTGCTTAATATATCTAAGCCTTTTATAAGCCTGGTTAAAATTTTCTGCTGAAAATAAAAATATTACTTTATCATATTTATTTCTATTCTTATATGAGAATAAAATAAGCTTTGCATATTCATTCTTTAATGCCTCCAGATCTTGCTCCATTTCAACCACAAGCTTATTTTTTTCATCTATTTCTTCGTCTAACAATTTTGTTTCTTTTTCAATTGATTCAATTATCTGTCCTCTTAAATTAATTCTTCTGTTTATTATCTGAATTTGTCCAATATTTTCCTTTTTTGTGTCTTGAGTTTGTTTTAATAGATTTGTCGAATTTTCAATTTCTTCCAGGTTTTTCCTTTTCTTCTCCTCCAGTTCGGATTTCGTCTGAGCCCAGGAATTACTTCCAGTTAAAATATTAATCATCAGACATATAACAAAAAAACAGTATCTTAACTTTCCATTCATCAATAATCAATTATTGCTTCTTTATATTTTACCGGAATTATTACATCAGCATTAACCTTTTCATTAATAACGATATTACCAATACTCATCTTAATATTTAAACCGTTCTTTGAACTATTAACACTAATTCTTATCTCTTGAGGAAAAACTAAATTTTCTACCGTCTTAAACTTATCATAACTTATACTTATTTCAATTTGATTCTTTCTGTCTGATATATTATTACTTTCTGGTAATAAAATATCTTCTCTTATTTTTATTTCCTGATTTATTTGTGATAACTCATTTTCTAATGTCTCATAATAAAATTTCAAATAATTATCTTCCTTTCTTATTCCCTTTTTTGACTTATTTTCTTTTATTTCATTACTATAAATAAAAGGCCTGCCAGTTAATATAGATTCGATATCTTTAAAATCTGCATTAATATTATATTTATTGATATTCTTCTTAAGACTCGTATAAAAAAATATCTTTTCCAGTCTATCCAGAACAAGAATTGTATCCTCATAACAAAAGATTCTTGAGACTTCGTATCCCATAAGGGGTATCAATGAAATTATAATAACACTGTCTTTTAAAATTGCAATTGTTCCACCTGATTCAAATTTTTCCTCATTCATATCAACAGAAAAATTTATCTTCCCAAACTTGATCGTTTTTATTTCCTTATTATCTGAAAATATTCTTCTTTCAAGTTCTTCTTCTGTAAGTTTTTTTCCAAATTCCTGTCTAATAATTCTTTCTTTCTGTTTACATGATAAAAAAATTGTCATTAACAGGCTTAATATTATCAGTACTCTTTTATTCATTATTTTCAATAGCTTCAATTTTCTTTTTTATTCTTTCTGAATCATTTCCTTTTTCAATTGACAGTTTCCAGTATCTCACTGCTTCACTTTTTTTCCCAAGTTTATCTAAAATATCTCCGTAATGTTCAAGAATATCAGGATCGCCTGAACCATTGAATTGAAAAGCTTTCTCAATATACTCTAAAGCTTTTTTTAAGTTACCGCTTTTAAATAATACCCATGCATATGTATCCAGATATGTGTAATTTTCAGGTTCAGCTAAAATTGTTTTTTTGCTCATTTTTTCAGCTATATCAAGCTTTTTTTGTCTTAAGGACAAGAAATAACTATAATTATTCAATATTAACAGGTTTTCTGGATCCAATTTTAGTGCTTTTTCATAATAATCATCTGATTTGTCATGATTTCCAATTCCCCTATATGCCTCTGCAACAAGAGAATAAAATTGTATTTCAAGTGGTTGATTATCACTTACTTTTGTTATTCCCTCCTCTAAAATAGATATAGCTTCGTCATTATTCCCCATTCTCATTGCAGCATTTCCTTTAAATAAATATAATACCGGCTTATCCTTGAAGATCTTCATTGCTTCGCTACTTTTATCATACACATCTTCAACATTTCCTAACATGTTTTCAATAAACAGAACTTGCTCCCAAATGAAATAATTGTTCTTTTCAACTGACAATACCCAATTATATTCCTCTAATGCTTCAGTATATTTATTGTTTTTTACCAGATAATCTGCATGTGCTGTCTTTACTCTATAATTTTCAGGATATAAGTCCATTAAAATATTTATCAACCCACCAATTTTTTCATTTCTTTTTGTAAATTCGTTCTCGTCAGTCAGATAACCTATTAATACCTGAAGTTTCTGATCTACCAAAATTTTTCCATCCCTGAAAACTTTTTCAAGTATCTTGTACTGTTCATCAGTCTTTCCAATATCCCTCATATATTCAGCATAAGATAACAAAGCCAAAATATTATCAGGATCAATTCTAAATATTTTTTCATATGTTTCCTGAGCTTCTTTGTTTCTTCCTGCTGAATTATATAGTTCTGCTAATAATCCAAGATATCTTATTTCATCAGGCATTAATTCAACTAATTTCAATAATTCATTTACAGCCAGGTCTGTTTTTCCTGTCTGCACATAAATTTGTTCCCTGAGCATTGATACAGGTTCTGAAATGCCATTTTCTTTCTCTATTTTATTTAAAATTTTTAATGATTTATCATAATCTCTCTCTTCAGCATAGATTCTTGCTAATTCGAAATTTATTTCAACCTTTTCAGGCCAATATTCAAGTATCTGCTGATAAACAATTTTTGCACTATCCTTATAATTTTTAGCCAGATAAAGTTGTGCCAGTTGTATTTTATACCAGTAATTTTCACTATTTAAGTTAACAGCTTTTCTCGCATAAGGCAAGGCATTATTATAATTTCCTGTAATTAAAAAAATATTACCTAACTGATAATAAGCAATATCACTGTTCTTATTTACCTGAATACATTTTTCATATAATGTAATTGCTTGTTTAAAATTCCCAAATAATTTTTGCTTTGTTGCTTCTGTCAGTATATACTCATAATCAATTCTTTCTGATACACTAAGCTCTTCTTTTCCGATTGCACTTTCAGAAATGTTTTTACCAACATTACAACCATAAACTAAGCAACAGGCTGATATAAAAAGGCATATCTTATATTTCTTAATTAAAATCATCTCTTATTAATTATTTTCCAGTATGTCCAAATCCACCATTCCCTCTTTCAGTATCATTAAGTAATTCCACCTTTTCCCATTCCACTCTTTCATGTTTGCTAATAATCATCTGGCATATTCTCTCACCATCCTGTATTATATAATCTCTTTCAGACAGATTAATAATAATCACACATATTTCTCCCCTATAATCAGCATCAATTGTACCTGGAGTATTCAGAACAGTAATTCCATTCTTTATTGCCAGACCACTTCTTGGTCTAATTTGAGCTTCATAACCAACTGGTAATTCTATAAATAAACCAGTTGGCACAATAGTTCTTTCAAGTGGTTTTAAGATTATCGGCTTATCAATGTTTGCAGATAAATCCATACCAGCTGATAATCCTGTTCTATACTCAGGCAAATTATGCTTTGAACGATTAATTATTCTGATTTTCATAACCAATTAATCATTTTTTTAGTATCACAGTTGTCAAATTTTTCCTTTCAATTATAAATACAATAACTAAATAAACCACAAAGAGTATTGTATGTATTGCCATTTTCAGGCTTAAATCCGAAATATTTAACCATTTTGCAAATATAAATATCACAACAGGTAAAATTGCATATAATAAAATTGCTTTTAGATCATATGGAATCCTATAAAACTTTTGACCCAGGAAATAAGAAATAATAACCATTGTAAAATAACATACAAAATGTGCCCAGGCTGAAGCTGAATATCCATATTTTGGTATGAAAATCCAGTTTATTCCTAATGTAATCAGAGCTCCTGTAATTGTAATAATAGCACCATAATGGGTAAGATTATTCAATTTATACCATATTGAAATATTAAAAAATACACCGAGTAGAAAAATGGCATATAATATTACTGGAACGATATATAATCCCGCATAATAGTCTTTGCCTATGAAGTGCTTGAAAACATCAATATATAAATTGACCATCAGGAATATTATCATACATACCACAACAAAATATTTCATTACATCAGCAAAAAGCTTTTCTGCATTTTTTTCTTTTGCTCTTGCAAAATAGAAAGGTTCTGCTGCAAATCTGAACATTTGAATAAATAGTTGCATTAAGACTGCAATTTTATAGTTTGCACCATATATGCCTAACTGTTCCAATGGCTTTAACTCACCAGTTATCAGGTGCTTTATCATAATTCTGTCCAGTGCCTCATTTATTGTCCCCGCTAATCCAGCAACAAGTAAGGGAAGAGAATAATAAATCAGTTCCTTCCATAATTTTTTGTTGAATTTTATCTTCACTTTCAGAATTTCACCCAACAGCAGTAATAATGATATCAGGCTGGCCACCAGATTCGAAACAAATACATAACCTACACCAATGTCTGTAGAGTAAATGCTTGAAATAATCTTATATTTCTCATTAAGATCATATTTTGGTATGAAGTATAATAAAAAGAAATTAAGAGTAATATTTATTACAATGCTGATTATTTTTATAAATGCAAATTTGACAGCTTTATTTTTCTGTCGAAGCCTTGCAAATGGAATTGCAGTGAACGCATCAATCCCAACAATTAATCCTATCATCACAATATATTCCGGATTATCTGAATAGTCCAATATATCAGCGATGTTTCCGGAAAATATTAATACTGCAACAATGAATGATAATGATGTTATAAACAATGAGACCAGGGATGTGGTATAAACCTCATCAGGGTTCTTATTTTTTTCGGCATACCTGAAATAACCGGTTTCCATACCGTAGGTCAGGATAACCATTAAAAAGACAACATAGGCATAGAGTTCTGTTACAACTCCATATTCCCCAAGTTTAAATATTCGTGTAAAAAATGGTGTAAGTACTATATAATTCAGCAATCTTGGTACAACAGTCCCCATACCATATACTGCAGTCTGGC
>CAZEKO010000008.1:28510-29765 GCA_964512775.1 uncultured Bacteroides sp.
TATTCACAGACTCCTTTATATACAATTCTTATAAGCACTTCCCTGGGTGATATGAAAGCCGTTTTATACGCTGAAACACCTATTCATTCAGAAAATTTTATTGATCTTGTTAAAAAAGGATTTTATAATGGCCAGTCATTTCATAGAGTAATTAACAATTTTATGATCCAGGCTGGAGATCCCAGAACCAGGAATACAAATGATCCTGATTCTAAAAATATCTCTGATGTTGACTATACTTTACCTGCTGAATTTAATCCTGCTCTCTATCATAAGAAAGCTGTAATCGCAGCTGCACGCATGGATGACAGTGTAAATCCTCAACGTGCTTCATCCGGTTCACAATTTTATATCGTTCAGGGCCGCACTTTCTCCGATCAGGAACTTGATCTTATGGTTAAAAAACAGGTCCATATTAAATTCACTGAAGAACAAAGGAGAATATATAAATCAATAGGAGGTGCACCACATCTTGATTATGCTTATACTGTTTTTGGAGAAGTTATAAGTGGCATTGATATTATCGATAAAATTGCAGCTGTTCCTGTTGATAAAAATAACCGTCCTTTGAAAGATATCCGTCTTAATATTAAAATACTTGAATAATATTTAAAATGCTTGACCAGATAAATAATTTAGTAGAAGAAATAAAATCATTTTCCGCTTCTTCAGTTGCTGATATTGAAGAATTCAGGATAAAATATCTGAGCAAAAAGGGTAAGATTTCCAATCTTTTCGATGATTTCAGGTCAGTTTCACTTGAGCAAAAAAAAATCATTGGTGAAAAATTAAATGAAGTCAAAAAATTAGCACAGGAGAAGCTTGTAGAAATTAACAGGATTTTTGAAACCAAATCTTACAAAACTCTTGATATAGATTATACACTTCCTGGAGATCCAATACCAGTTGGTTCAAGACACCCTGTTTCAATTGTCAGGAATGAGATTATTGATATTTTTTCAAGACTTGGCTTTACTGTTTCAGAAGGTCCCGAAATTGAAGATGACTGGCACAATTTCAGTGCTTTAAATTTTCCTGAAGCTCATCCAGCCAGGGATATGCAGGATACTTTTTTTATCAGGAAAGATCCTGATATCTTACTACGGACGCATACTTCTTCGGCTCAGGTAAGGGTAATGGAACGTCAGAAACCTCCAATCAGAACTTTATCTCCCGGCAGGGTATTCAGAAATGAAGCTATTTCAGCCAGACATCATTGCATTTTTCATCAGGTCGAAGGTTTATATATTGACGA
>CAZEKO010000009.1:0-2308 GCA_964512775.1 uncultured Bacteroides sp.
TACCCTGCAAACACTATTTCTCCTGAGAGATCAAAGTCCTCAAAAACCGGCGGGATAATGAGATAAAAGTCTTCTTCCATAACAATAGTATCTTTTGCAGGTGACATAATTGAAATCGTACTTTCTTCCAGATCAACAGAATTATCTTCAATAATATAATTCTGGGAAAAATCATGGTTGTCATCTACAGCTTTAAGACCTATTTTTTTTGCCTGTGAAGCCAGGTAATTTGCTGCAATCTCAAGTCCTGGTTCACCTGTCGCCCTTCCCTGCAGTTCATCTGCAGCAAGGAAGTACAGGTAGGATTCAAGGTTCGAAATTGTAATTGACTGTATACCATCCTTCTGCGCGCTGCATAATGATGATGCAATGCAGAATAATAAGAAGAAACAGGCTTGCTGAAAGTTAAATTTTTCGGGTTTCATTGTTTAATAAGAATAAAGGTGATAATGAACATAATCAGGACTACACCAGCTGCAGCAAAAAAAGTTGCTTCTGTACCGGCAATACTATAAATAAATCCCATGAATAATGGACCAAAGGTCTGGCCTGTCCTCAATACCATACTGTTTAATGACATGAAGGCAGCACGTTCGGTTAAAGGTGCCATCCCAACCAACAGGGTCTGAACATTAGGCATGGAAATTCCATGACAAAAACCAGCAATAAGTATTACAGGAATAATTAGCAATATCTTGTCTAAAAATGGGATCAGGCACATAACCAGCAGGTAGACACTATAACTTGTCAGTAAAAGGCTTCTTACGGAAAACTTCCTTGTAAGATAACCTGTCAATGAAGCTGCTATAGCTGTAGTGATTGACATAGATGAAATTACCAGGCCAATTATCAGTGTGGTTGCACCGAATTTTTTTTCCAAATGTATGGGAAAGTAAGTAAGAATAGTACCATATATAACAAAAAAAACAAGTACGTTGATAACAAATAATCCCCAGACTTTTGGTCTGTTAATATTTTTCCATGTATTAAGGAGATATTGTTTCATTGATTGTGGTGCTTCAAATTCAGGATTTTTCAAACGGAACAGAACGAGCAATCCGACAGGAATGGCTAAAAGAGGCAGAAGAAAAGGGTAATACCATCCAGCTAACGCGAGAGTGCCTCCAATGGCCGGATAAGAAGCTGCTCCAATACTAAGGACACCTGAATTGTAACCCATTGCTTCAGCACGCTGATTTCCGGTAAAAATATCACCGATCAGGGTTACATTCATAGCTCCAAGAGAAGCAGCTCCTAGCCCCTGGATAAACCTGAATATGAGCAATATTTCAAATGTCCGGGTGAACGTGCATAGAAATCCCGCTATTCCGAACAGGAAGAGAGAAGGAACAAGAATTGTTTTTCTTCCATAACGGTCAGCCAGGATCCCTGTTATTGGTGTAAGAATCATACCCGGGAGTGTGAAAACAGTTATCAGCAAACCAATTTGCCCTGGCCTGACATGAAGTTCTCTGACCATCAATGGAAGTGCAGGCGCAATACTCGATACACCTAAAACAGCAAGAAGAGTGACAAGAAAAATAATGTGAAGATTCGGATTTCTGATTACACTACCGGATTTTTTTTGCATACAGTATGTTCATAAAAAAAATGAAGCTGTATCTCATATTTAATAAGAGACAGCTTCATTTAATGATGTGATATACAATTTATTAGAAAGTTATTTGGTAATGATTATGGATTAATAAAATCAATCAAAGTAATACCTTGCACCAATAGCAACGTGATAGTGAAACCAATCATCCCTAACAAAATCGAATATAGGAACATGTTCTAAGAAAACATCCATCGGTATATCATCGAAAAGATAAGCTAGTCCAATTGGAATCCTAACGCCAATCCTTGGATTGTGTTCAAATTTAACTCTTCCACCGATTCCAAAATATATCGGTAATTGTCCTTGACTGACATTGATAAGATTGAAGCTATGTACAAGAAAATCGGCATGTACATGAAATGAAGGATGGTTTACTGCCAACCATGCAACTGCTCCATCCACAGCAGTTTTTTGAGTAAGCCAATATTTGGCACTTGCACCTGTTGGTAAACCAAGGATGACCCCAACTCCAAAACCATCTCCCTGTGCAAGCACATTTAATGCAAACAATCCTGAAATAAGAAGAACTAATAACCTTTTCATGATTTTTGTTTTATGGTTTAACAAGACAAAGATAATATGAAATCACTTTTTAAAAAATTTTAGTTTTATTTCCATATTATCCGGAATTCTTCAGTTATGGTCAATCTTCTTTGACTATCTCAATTACAATAACTAAATTAATAGCAG
>CAZEKO010000009.1:2408-5275 GCA_964512775.1 uncultured Bacteroides sp.
TGATCCTGCGGATAATATTCAACCAGCTTGTTTGCGTATTCTTTTGCAATTTTAATATTACCCTGCTCCTGATTAAAAGTGGAAAGTGAAAATAAAATATCACGGTCATATGGATTTTTTTTCAGGGCAGATTCCAGATATTTCAAAGCTTCATCATGTTCTCCACCAGAATATAAACCCACACCATAAACATAAGCAAATCTGGCATTTTCTGGTTCAAGTCTGGCAGCCTGTTCAAGCTGTTCCATTGCTTCCTGCTGGTTTCCTGTTCTGACAAGTAATAACCCTAAGGAATAATGTATCGCAGCCATATCAGGATTAATAAACAGGGCATTCCTGAGTAGTTGTTCCCCTTCTGCTTCACGGTCCAGCATTCTGTAGAGATCAGCAAGATTGATATAAGCGATAGTCATCAGAGGTTCAATTTCAATAGCCTTTTTATAGGATGCTTCTGCATTTGCATAATCTCCAAGATTAATATACATAATACCAAGATTCATATGAGCCGAAGGATGATCAGCATTGATCATCTGGGAATGGATATATTCATTTAGAGCTTTCTCCTGTAACCTTTTAGTAGTCTTAGTAAAATATTGGGAAGGAAGTGTTGTCAGTAATCTGGCAGAAAGAGCTCGTATCAGGTAGACAGAATCGGTCAGTCTTGGTATGACAAACTCAGCCAGTGTATTCTCATCCGCAATATTCAGGATATTTACGGAAGCAAAGCGGATAAGTGGATCAGGATCATTAAATAAACCAGGTAATGATCTGGAAATGGAAGGATCATCATAATTCTGGAAAAGCTGTATAGCGGTGGCACGGATCATTGGTGCGAGAGAACTGTCGCCCGCCAGTTCAATTAGTTCAGGAAGTGCTTCAGGGTATCCAAGCCGGCCAGCCCAGAATGTTTCACCATAATGTTTATTCCCCTTCTCCACTATACCATACCATTTCTTAAGATAGTCCGCAGCCCAGAGATTAGTTTTATCAGAATGACATTTAATGCATGAATTGGGGGTTTTTAATTTATCTGAAAGATCTGGCCGTGGTACGCGGATGCTGTGATCCCGCCTGGGATCAATAACCATATAGGTGCGTTCAGGCATATGGCACTCAAAACAACTGGAACCATTTTGTGAAGCATCATGAAAATGATGACTGCGACTTCCATATTTTTCGGCCATGTGACAACGATAACAAAGGGCATTGCCAAGAATAAATACTTTTCCGCTGTGAGGTTCATGACAATCTTTGCAGTTAACCCCTGCCTGATACATTTTGCTTTGAAGAAAAGATGCATACTCGTAGACTTCATCATAAATTTGTCCGTCAGAATAATATAATCTTTCCTCCAGCAATGAAGGCCAGTGAGTTGCCAGCAAATGCCTGCCATATCTGTAGTCTTCTGTGGCAACCGATCTCCGGGAATGACAACGAGCGCACATCTGGACAAGTGCTACATTTTTCCTTGGTACAGAACGTTTTGCGATACCGGTATCCTTGTCAAAAATCCATGTAGCATTATCATTGTCTTTAAGCCGGATAACAAGTCCCATATTTGCATAGGCATCGGGACGACCTCCCTGTTCCAGATTGCGGGCCCAATCAATATGGATTGAACAGGGGCCGTGACATGCTTCACATGAAACATCAATTTCATTCCATACTGTATTATATGTGTTTGATCCACTATTGAACTGTTTTCTGACATTAGTTGAATGACATTCAGAACACATATAGTTCCAGTTCTGGGTAATACGGGTCCAGAATAAAATATCATCAGGTGGGATCCTTTCTTCACCGTAAATATGAAACCATTTCTGTCCGCCGTTTTCTGCAGATCTTGTGTCCCAGCAAAACGGAAGCATCTGGAAACGTCCACCAGGAAATTCAACCAGGTACTGCTGAAGCGGACGTATACCAAATACATATTTAATTTCAAAGTCATTAAATTCCCCATCAGGTCCTTCTGTTGTGACATAGAATTTATCCCCTTTTCTGAAAAACCTGGAGGTGATCCCTCCCTGCACAAAGGATATATCATTAAAATTACCCAGCACAGTTTTATCAATGGCTGTGTCCATAGCCATATCATGGTCTGATCCCTGGAAAAGATCGTATTGTTTCTGGTGACATTCTTTACAGCTTTCCCTGCCTGTAAAACCTGATGAAATACTGGTGGTTTTATCTGAAAAACCTGTCCTTGTCATCTTGCCATTCCTGCTGCTTTTAGAACAGGCAAAAATGATTAGAATCATTAGAATCAGGATTGTCCCGGTAAAAATCAACCGGTATCTATCACAAATTACCATGAAATTATTTTGAGGGAGAAGTAATAAATTTAAAAAATTAATCAGGAAAAAATTAAAAGTCTGTTGAATTCAAACGAAACTTAATAAATTTATTCCCAAACAACAGAATGATTTGAATAAATTATGGGAAATAAAATAATTAATAAATCTACCCGCAGAAATTTCCTGAGACAACTCTCCTTTATTCTGGCCTCAATTGCAGGATTCCTTGTATTTATAAGCATTTTAAGGCAGTTTATACCTCGAATATCTAAAACAGACAGGAAAATAAAGCTTGGACGAGCGGGTTCATTTCCCTTAAATACATTTACATATATCCCTGAACATAGAATTTTTATTTATCGTGATAATTCAGGCTTAAAGGCAATATCTGCTGTTTGTACACATCTTGGTTGTAAAATTGAAAAAATTGAAAATGGTTTTCAATGCCCGTGCCACGGATCCCGTTTCAGCGAAAAAGGAAAAGTTATTTCCGGAGCCGCCTCAAATGATCTTCCATGGTATCGTTTGTTCAAAGATTCAGATGGAGATGTTGCTGTCGATTTAACAAAGAAA
>CAZEKO010000009.1:5375-14078 GCA_964512775.1 uncultured Bacteroides sp.
GGATGGCATTTCTGGAGAGTACGCAAAGACGGGGGAATTTCAAGTCCGCAAGTCACTGAACAAGTGAACGAGTCTGAAAGTCCTCGGGCTAATGAAAATGACCAACGGTTTTATTCCTGGCCGGTACTGATGTGGATTGAACTGGCTACCCTGCTTTTCATTACCACAGTCCTTGTACTAATGTCTTTATTATTTGATGCCCCTCTCAGAGAACAAGCAAATCCTGCATTTGCAGAAAATCCGGCAAAATCACCATGGTACTTTCTGGGGATCCAGGAAATTGTTTCTTATTCAGCATTTACAGGAGGTTTACTGATACCATTATTGTTTATCATTTTTCTTATTTCAATACCATATATTGATAAAGAAGTTAAATATACTGGAATCTGGTTTTCTGGAGATGCAGGTAAAAAGATAGTTGGATTCTCTGTTTTATTCTCATTTATAATAACAGTATTCCTGATTTTCATTGTTATCAGGTTTGGCTGGCTAAAGGAATGGTTCGATAATGTTTCAGGATTTATTGTTATGTTGATCAATCCTGCAACCCTGTCAACCCTGTCGTATATTTCCTGGTCGGTCATAATATCAAGAAAAACAAAGTCAGCTAGGATGGCGGCTATCGCTTTATTTTCATGTGCCATAACTGGTTTGATCATATATACTGCAATAGGTATATGGTTCAGGGGGCCAAACTGGGAATTTTATTGGTCAATTTCCCAATGGCCCGTAATGTGATGATACTGAATATGGAAAATAAAATTATAAAGATTTACAGAGGCTTAACAATAATATTCAGTTCACTGTTAATTATCCTGATAGTGTTTGTTTGGGTGCGTGAAAATTTTTTTAAGGAATGGAAAATATATCAGGCCGAATATAAGGATATTGTAAATAATAGGACCAGGGGTGATAATCCGGATCAGGATTTTGAGAAGATAAGATCCGGAATCAGACAATTGGAAATCGTAGAGTTAGGACGAATTGACCGCTGTGTTAGTTGTCACCTGGGAATTGAAGATCCGGGAATGCAAGATGTTCCTCTGCCGCATCGTTTGCACAGTGGTAATTTTATTAAGTATCATTCCACAGAAAAGTTCGGATGCACTATATGTCATGGGGGGCAGGGAAAGGCACTTGACAAAAAACAAGCCTTCGGTCGTGATGCAGATATATACTGGCCTTATCCACTACTGGACCAGCCATACATACAAGCCTCTTGTGCCAAATGTCATCTTACTATCTTCTCAGAGCAGGAAGTAATGGAGGGCACAGAAGTTCTTGCGCATGGACAGAAAATATTCAACCGTGAAGGTTGCCTGGGTTGCCATAAAGCCAGAGGAGCAGGAGGTGCAATTGGGCCAGATCTTACAGGGCAGGGCGAAAAAACAAAGCATCAATACAATTTCCAGAATATAGCAGGAGAGCAGTCTATTTCAAACTGGCTTAAAGAGCATTTTAAAGATCCTGAAATGGTGTCTGGAGGTTCGCAGATGTTGAAAATCGATCTTCAGGAAGAAGAACTCGAGGCTCTTGTGACATTTACTATGGGACTTTCAAAACCTGATATCCCGTTTGAATATTTTGGAGTTGAAACATTGAAAGAGCTGAAAGGAATAAGAAAAATAATTGAAGGAAATAATATGTATGATATGTGTTGCTCAGCATGTCATGGGAAAGGCAAAGAAGGTAAAAATTTTAATGAATATGAAACGGGTGTGCCGGCTCTAATGAATAGAGAATTCCTGAGTATAGCTTCCGGGGAGTTCATGAGGGAAACTATTTTAAATGGAAGAAGCATGCGTCAAATGGCTTCGTGGCTACCTGGTTTTTCAGGTTTCTATAGCAATGAAATTGATTCTGTTGTCAACTTCATCAGGAAGGGAAAAGAGAGTTATTCATCATTTACTATCACGAATAATTTAGAAGGGAATTTCAGAAATGGACGGAATCTATATAATTCCAAATGTGGCATGTGTCATGGCATTGATGGTGAAGGACTTATTGCTTTGCCCTTAAATAATCCTGATTTCCTTCAAGTTGCTTCTGACAGATTTATCTATTATACTATTAACGATGGGAGATACAATACAGCAATGCCTTCCTGGTCATATCTTACAAATAATGATATGTCTGATCTTATTGCTTATATAAGATCTTTAGGAATAAAATATAGTCCATCTGTTCAACTGAGATTATCTGAAGGTAATCCTCAACAGGGAGCTATGCAATTCCACTATTTATGTTCCCGATGTCATGGTGAATTCGGTGAAGGAGAAACCGGCCCGGCAATACTGAATTCTGATTTTCTAAAAACTGCAGATGATTTATTTCTTTATCTGACTGTTGCATACGGAAGAATGCATACTGCTATGTTTGGCTGGAAAGGACAGGTCACTCAGCAAGGGGAAATTAATGATGTGCAGATTACCGATGTGATTGCCTATATGAGATCAGTTGAAGATAAGACCTGGGATTATATCTATCCTGGAGCAAATCCAGGTATTGCAGTTGAAGGGAATAATTTGTTTCGTGATAATTGTGCAGTATGTCATGGTGAAAATGGAAATGGAGTAAAAGCTCCTCAATTAAATAATCAGGAATTCCTTAATGCTGCGACAAATGGGTATATCCTGGCTGCAATTTCATTAGGCAGGAACGGTACAAATATGCCTTCCTGGGGTAAAGGTGATGATCAGCATCCCGTATTAACAGGAAAGGAACGACAGGATATTACAGCTTTAATAAGATCCTGGCAGAAGGTTAAAATAAAGGTTAATCCAAACTAACCCAGAAACATATATCCATGAAGTTCTGAAAAAATTTTCCACAATAGGGTAATATTGTTAAAACTGAAAGGATTAATCAGAATTAACCTATACTTGCTAAGAAATAGTTATTTTTAGGAATTGGAAGAAGTGAAAATGTTGAGTCGAACTATCTTGCTGGTGAATTTCATTTTGGTATCTGCAGCTCTGTCAGGGTTATATTCTCAGTATCCTGCACAGAATAATCAGAGCAAAATCCTTAATCAACAAGCAGAAGAACTTATTAGCTTCAGTGATTACGTCTTCGGGAAAGACGTTCGCCTGGTAAATGGAAAAATTTATTCACAGCCACAAACAAAAGCATACGGCCATCCTTTTATAAAAGGCTCAGAATGGATGCAGGGCTCTGTTGATATAAATGGTAAAAACTTTTTTTCACTGAAATTGAATTATGATATCTACCAGGATTATCTCATTTATCTGGATGAATCTCCGGATGGCAATAAAGTGGTATTGTTATTAGATAAAAACAAGGTCACGAAATTTACATTAGAAGATCATTCATTCATTACTCTAAGACCTTCCGGGATTAAGAATATTACAGAAAGTCAATATTTTGAAATTTTATATGAGGGGGAAGTCAGTCTGTTTAACAGGTGGATCAAGAAATTTGAAACTATTAATACACAAGAATTTCCAGGCGGGAAGTTCCTGGAGACCAAAATTACCAGGTATTTAATGAAAGATAATGAACTTCATAAAGTCAGTAACAGATTTGTATTATTAAAACTTTGTGAAGACAGGAAGGGTGAAATAAAGAAATATTTACGAAGACATAGAATTTATGTTAGAAAAGCACAGGATGAGCAATTAGCCGGGCTTATTGAATATTATAATAGTTTGATTACAGATTAATTTCGACATGCGATCTTTTTGGCTTACCACTTTGTTATTGATATTACTGTCTTCAGTAGTAAATTCTCAGTACGATAAAATCATTGTAGGAGATTCTTTCAGAGAACTGTCTATCGCTGTTTTTTTCCAGGATTTAGAACAAAAACATGGAATTCATTTTTTTTATAAACCTGAATGGGTTGAGAATATAACCCTGTCGCATACGGGTGAAGAGATTCCCCTCAAGGAATTTCTTACCAAAAAAATATCTGAATATGGATTGTCAGTTTTGCAAATCAACCAAAGTGATTTTATAATAACGAAAGACTACCCCATCATTTCTGAGATTCAGAAAATATACATTAATAAGCCATTGGAGAATGATAGTATTGAGAGTTCCGAATTTATGGGAAGAGATTTGAATAGAGGAGAAACAGGTGAAGAAAACAATCTTATTGTCGTTGGGGATCCATCTAAAAAGACCCCGGATGGGATGGCTAAAATCTCCGGTTACATCAGGGAGTTGAAAACCGGTGAACCAATAATAGGTGCAACTATTTTTGTGAATGAAACAAAGAGCGGAACCGTAACAGATTTATACGGTCATTATGACCTCGAAATCCCTGCCGGCAGGTATAATTTTACATACAGAAATATAGGTATGGCTGAAATAAATCGACCTGTACTGATTCAATCAGACGGGATTCTGGATATCAACATGGAAGAAAAACTTTACAGATTACGGGAAATTATAATTGAAGGCAAGCGTAGTGATAATGTTACCGGAAGCCAGATGGGTGTGAACACTATACCTATGAAATCTATAAAGGAAATACCAGCAGTATTTGGTGAAACTGATATCATTAAAGTGGCAACGATGCTTCCAGGGGTGCAATCGGTAGGAGAGGGTACGTCGGGTTTTAATGTCAGGGGAGGTTCTGCAGATCAAAACCTGATATTGATAGATGATGCACCTGTTTTTAATACTTCGCACCTGTTTGGTTTTTTTTCTGTTTTTAATCCTGAAGTAATCAGAGAATTCGAACTTTATAAAGCCAGTATTCCGGTTGAATATGGTGGAAGATTATCATCTGTGTTTGATGTTAACACTCGAAGTGGTAATAAATTAAATTTTTCTGGAAATGGTGGAATAAGTCCGGTCACTGCACAACTTTTACTGGAGGGGCCCATCATCAGGGGTAAGAGTTCATTCCTGATAGGCGGGCGTAGTACTTATTCTGACTGGATACTTAGGGAAATAGACGATCCGGACATACAAAATAGTAATGCTGCATTTTATGATATTAATGCCAGGTTTAACTGGGAGATTAATCCAAATAACACTATTGACCTTGCAGGTTATTACAGCAAAGATAAGTTTACACTTTCTTCGGAGACCTCATATAAATATATTAACAGCAGTGCAACAATTCACTGGAAATATAAATTCAATAATAAACTATACTCGGTCAACTCAATTATTTTCAGTCAATATGGGTATAATATATCAAGCTATAAGGCAGATGCGAATAGCTATGATATGAATTTTGACATCAGTCACAAAGAAGTAAAAACAAATTTTACCTGGCTGCCGAATCCTGATCATAAAGTAAATTATGGTTTAAGTTCAATATGGTATACTCTGAATCCCGGAACAAATTTTCCAAAGGGAGAAGAATCGCAAGTCAGAGAATTAATACTTGAACCTGAAAATGGTGTAGAATCAGCACTTTTCATAAGCGACAGATTTAATGTGAATCAGGATTTTTCATTATATGGTGGGCTTCGTTTATCATCTTTTGTTTTTCTTGGGCCTAAAAATGTTTATGAATATAATGAAGATCTTCCCCTGACAATAAATAATATCAGGGATACCATTACATATCCGGCCGGGAAGATAATCAGGGGTTATATCGGTCCTGAAATAAGACTTTCTGCGAGATATGTCCTTGATCCGGCAAGTTCAATAAAATTCAGCTATAACAGGACACGGCAGTATCTTCATATGCTTTCAAATTCTATAGTAATTTCTCCTACAGATACATGGAAGCTTAGTGATTCTCACATACTCCCACAGATTGCGGATCAATTAAGTTTAGGATATTACAGAAACTTCAGGAAAAACACTATTGAAGGTTCTGTGGAAATTTACTATAAGTGGACTCAAAATATGATAGAATATAAAGCCGGGGCTGAATTATTATTGAATGAACATATTGAAACGGATCTGATCAATGGAAAAGGAAAAGCATATGGAATTGAATTCCTCTTCAGGAAAGACCAGGGAAGGTTAAACGGATGGCTCAGCTATTCGTGGTCAAGAAGCCTGATAAAAGTGGACAGTGATTTTCCGGAAGAAAAAATCAATGATGGAAAATATTTTCCGGCAATTCATGATAAACCCCATGACCTAACATTACTGACAAATTATAGATTTTCACGCAGGTTCAGCGTAACCAGTAATCTGTCTTACAGCAGTGGACGGCCAATCACATACCCAGCTGCAAAATTTTATTTCAGGAATCTACCACGTCTTTATTATTCATTACATAATGAATACAGGATCCCGGATTATTTTCGCTGGGATCTATCAATGAATATTGAAGGAAACCTGAAATCCAAAAAGTTGCTTCACAGCTCCTGGTCATTTTCTGTATATAATGTAACAGGTAGAAAAAATGCATATTCAGTATACTTTATCACTAAGAATGAAATCATAAATGGATATAAACTTTCCATTTTTGCACAGCCGATTTATACAGTAACATATCATTTCAGATTTTAATGATTAATATCGGGATAAATGAAATATGGGGAAAATATTTAAATATCTGTTCATTTTAATTATTATAATAATTTCGGGAACATGTTCCGAACCTTATACTCCGGAGCTCAGTAAATATGAAGATATCCTGGTTATAGACGGAGTTATTACCAATGAACCTGGTCCCTATACTGTCAGGTTATCGAGGAGTTTTCATTATAGTGAATTAGAAGGTCTTCCGGAACAACAGGCTGATGTTCTTATTAAGGATGACCAGGGAAATATTGCTGCTCTGGAAGAGACATCTCCAGGAGTTTACAGCACAATTGATCCGGATTTTAGGGGAATAATCGGCAGAAATTATCAATTAATTATTTACACAGCTGATGAACAGATTTGGGAATCAGAGTATGTAGAATTAAAGAAGGTCCCTGAGATAGGGAACCTGTACGCAGAATTTGGAGAAAAAACTGTACAAAACAAGAATAAAGAAGGATTCCAGATTTATGTTGATACTTATGATCCGGATAACCAGACCAGGTATTACAGGTATGATTATGAGGAAACATGGGAATATACTGTACCATATCCTTCATATTATCTGGTAAAAAACGGAATGCTGACGTTCAGGACAGAAAATGTAGGCCGGTGCTGGAGATCATTACCTTCAGAAGATATCCTGGTTACTTCATCTGAAAACATGCAATCTGATATTATCAAACGATTCCCAGTAAATTTTGTGTCAACTGACAACAACCGGTTGAGCATCAGATACAGCATCCTGGTCAGACAATATTCCCTTAGCAGGGAGGCGTATGTTTACTGGGATCAGCTCAGTGTTGCAACCCAGAATGTGGGAACGATGTTTGATAAACAACCTGCTCAGATCAGAGGTAATGTATATAATCTTAATAATCCGGAAATGCCGGTAATTGGTTTCTTTGAAGCTACCTCCGTAGACACTAAAAGATTATTCCTTACCCGTTCAGATCTTCCAAAAGATGCTAAGCTAACATCAGAATTTGCTGGTTGCAGATCTGATTATTTAATAATACAAAAAAGCCTCTATTTAAAGTATGACGAATGGGGATACTGCATGGTACTTGATGTTTCAAATGAAGAGATCTTATTTGGACTGGGTGTTGTTTCGAGGTTCAAATGTTGCGATTGTACTTTAACTGGTTCAAACATAATGCCTTCTTTCTGGTAGACTATGAACTTAAAAATCAGCAATATATTTTTGATTAGACCAGTCCGGTTAAGGTCAGTTGGATTGTGTCTGTTTATTTTTATAGCAGGATTTTCTGTCTGCATTTCTCCTCTTTATTCACAGGTGAATGAAAGCAATACCAATCAAGAATTATCAATACCAGATGAGTTTAATTACCGTGAAAAGATATTCCTTCATATAGACCGTAAACTTTATCTCTCGGGAGAAATAATCTGGTTTAAGGGGTATTGTACTTACAGAGAATTAAATCTTCTTTCTGATGTAAGCAAGGTTATGTATGTTGAGGTCCTGAATAATCAAAATAAACCTATTTTATCAGAAAAAATTCTTTTAGAAAAAGGTACAGGCGATGGAAGAATTTATGTACCAAGATCTATACAAACAGGAATTTATTATATCAGGGCATATACAAGGTGGATGACCAATTTCCCTCCTGGGTATTTCTTTGTTGATAAGCTATATATAGTAAATCCGTTTTTACCTCTGGAAACAAATATCATTACTGAGGAATCGGAAGATTATACTATTAATTTTTACACAGAAAATGGTAGACTTTGGAAAGGACAAAGAAATGAAATTGCATTCCATGCTGAAACCAGGGGAAACCGGGGAGTAAACCTGAAAGGATGGGTGGCTAACCAATCCGGTGATACTCTTGGGGAATTGAATACCTGGAAACATGGTTATGGGTTATTCTCTTTTATTCCTGAAATAGACGGGCAATACAAGGTCAGTACAATCAGTTCAGATGGAAAAAGGAAGGAAGTCCCATTGCCTTTTCCTGTCTTTGACGAAAAACTTCCAAAAGAGTCAGATAAAAATAAAATTTCAGCAGGGATGAAAGAGATGAATATAATGCTCGAATCAGATAAATCCACATATGTGCCCAGGGAAAGAGTTACACTTAAGATCTTTGCTGAGAATCCTGAGGGTCACCCTGTCATTTCCAATATGTCCATATCAGTTTATAAATCAGATAATCAGATCAGGTTTAATCATAAAAACATTTTTCAATATTTAAATTATAGTTCCTTTTTCCCTGATTC
>CAZEKO010000009.1:14178-24430 GCA_964512775.1 uncultured Bacteroides sp.
TTAATCATAAAAACATTTTTCAATATTTAAATTATAGTTCCTTTTTCCCTGATTCTATGTCATTCCCGGATGATCAATTTCCATTTTCAGAATATACTACGGATACCTTAAAAAATATCCTTCATATTATTTATTCATCTAAAGATTCTGTCGATAAAGGTTTAGATGTCTCTTCTGATCATACCTATATCCTGCCTGAAACACGAGGACTCACATTAACCGGGACTATATATAGTACCCTCAATGGCAATCCTTCTTCAGGTATTAAGGTTTATGTAGCTCAACCTGGTAAAACCGCACAAATTTATACCACAAGATCTGGTGGTTATGGTAGATTCCAGGTCCGACTTTTCAACCAATATGGAGAAAATGATATTATAATTATGCCTGCCGAAAATCCGGATAATTATTACATCATACTGGATGAAGATTTTAGCAACAGTTACAGCAATATTAATCCGGAATTATTCTGGCCAGAGGAAAAGGCTATTGATTATATTGAGCGACTCATGATTAATCTGCAAGTCGAAGACGCCTTTGGAAATTATCCGGTTCAGGAAAGCGATATGAACCAATATTATTTACCAAATATCTATGGTAAGCCGGATGAATCAATATTACTGGAAGATTATATAAAACTACCTGCTGTTGAAGAACTATTTTTCGAACTGGTAAAATCAGTATTAATAAAAAGAAAGAGAAATAATAATTTTGAACTTCAGGTTATTGATCCTTCTGCAAAGCTACCCCTTCCTGGTAAACCTTTGCTTCTGCTGGACGGAGTACCTGTCCTTGACATTAATCCGGTGATCATTTATATGGATCCTGTTGATATTGAGAAAATTGATGTGGTTCAATCCCCTTTCATACAAGGGAATGAATCTTACTTTGGAATCATCAACATGATCACCAAGCAGGCCGACTTTAATAATTTTGATCTGCCATCATATGCAATTCGAAAACCTTACCAATTCTTCCAGGTACCTGGCACTTTTCATTCTCCAGACTATTCTTCTGATAATGATAGTCTCACATCACACCCGGACTTCAGGAATCTTTTATACTGGAATCCGGAGGTAGTAACAGATAATAATGGTACTGTTACAGTCAGTTTTTATACCGCTGATGATATTTCCGATTACAGAATAGTAGTACAGGGATTAAGTGAAGATGGATTACCCGGCTATAGCGAGGCTGTGATATCAGTCAGATAATTTTCTTCCTGCTTATTGTTGCAGATCATAAACAAAGCTGACAACCATATCTCCATATTCAGTACTTGCGGTCTCTTTAATAACCATGGATTTCCCCCCGTCTTCAAGGCTGTATACTTCAACAGTATTGATTTTCATCTCCGTTCCTTCCCAATTAAATACTTGATCTGAAGTGATAGTAAGGCTTGATTTCTTGTCTGACCAAGTTACGATAGATGACTTTTTCCAGATATCTAATAAATCATTAACACATTCCTTGCCATCAGGTGTATAATTCTCCGAATAATTATATGCTTCTCCTGTAGGAGCTGTTGCATATCTTTCCATTGTCAGTTTTTTCCCTTTTTGAACAATAACTAATTTATCTGAAGCCATCAAACGACCATATTCTCCGAAATCACTTTTTTGTTCATTCAGAATCCAGGTACCTGAGAAATTTGATTTCTTACCCATTGGCATTGAATTACCATGCAAAAGGGGTACTATAAGTATCAAAAGCGCTAAAGAAATCGAACGTGATAGTTTTGTCTTCATTTTCTACTAATTTTTAAATGTAAATTATAAATAATTTGGTCTAAAAATAAAAAAGATTTATTGATATGATACTAATAAGTCAGATTAAAATTGGGGACAGGTACAAAGTATTAAAGATATATCGTCTGTTAAATGGCTAAATTGTTACACTGTTACATTGTTAAACTGTAAAATAGCCAGGATGTTCAGTCTGAGAAAGTGGATAAGATCTTCCATGGTTTAGGCCGAACCTGTTTTGTTTTTACAGGTTCACGTTTTACTGCAAGTTTCAGATAAGGAACTATAACATCATTTTTTAAATCACTGGTGCCGTCATAGGTTATTGTTACGACGGGCACGCCAGTAATACGTCGTATTTGATTTTTCATTGCTTCAGTTATAAGCGATGGGCAGCAGAAAGCGGGGTTGGTCTGGATGAACAGAGATACATCGGGATAATTTTGCAGGATGAAGAAAATCTTAAGAATATTATCGTACGATTCTCCACTGTGAAGGTTTTTAATATTGAAAAGTTCAAGCTTTTTCTCAAGTTTTAAAGGCTGTATTATAGGTTGGTTGCCAATGAACTTCTTAAAATGTTTATAATAGGTATTATCCAGGAGTTTTATTCCTGCAAGCATTGCTTTTAATCCCATAGCTTCAAGATTCTTTCCCTGTGCTATTCTTCTTCTCAGGCCATTTTCGACAGTGATTTTGGCATATTCATGGTAAGGTGTTGTTATGACTTCTCCCCCTGCATCTTCAATTACATGGATAAGATCCTGGTTCAATACATCGTTATCTCTGACATAAAGATCCCCGAATATCGCAACCCTGGGCCTTTCTACAGGAGTATATTTAATCTTTTCAAATAGTGAAACCGCTTGAATAACTGATTTTTCCATAGGAGCTCTTCCAAGGAAGGCTTTTGTCATGATTCTGATGCTTTCCTGTATAACTTTGTCCGTTTCACCCTTTTTGTTCTCGTAAGGCCTTATTTTGCATCCCAGCCTGCGGATAAGACCGCCTATCATATAAGCAAGATAAGCATTCAGACAAGCAGTCAGGGATATATCAAGGTGAGTTACTTCACCTGAATAGACAATGGCTTTTTCCATGCCATCACCATAATTATCGAGCAGGTTTTTGATATAATACGGGTATAGACGGATGTTACAGGTAAGTTTTGTTTCAACCATCCATAGCATAGTATCAGCCGGATCCAGATTATTCTTCTTTATGAATTCTATGAATTCCTGTGTAATGATATTCAATGGAAGACATTGTCCGGTATTATGAACCATGCTTTTTCTTGTAATCTCCTCATCTGGTTCGAGTAGCCTGACATCCAGCCCTAGTTTTCTTAAGTTAGCTACAAGCAGCGGGGCAACCAGCTGGTCCCAGTTCGGGAAAATTATAGTCTTCCTGGCATAAATAGACTTTTCTGGCTGAGTTATAATTGGAAGGAAAGGCCTGCTTTTCTGGTGATCCATAGCCGTATGATTACGGAACGAACGGATACCCGCCTCGATCCTGGTTTCATAACCTACATTAGAACCATGTTCGTCGATTTGCAGGATGAGGTAAGGCTTCTGATGAGCATCCATTATTTTCTTAAAATAGTCAATCAGGAATGAATCGGGTCCGCATTTAAAAGCAGTGATCAATACCGGGTAAAGATTTTTAGTTACCGCTGATACTTTTGCTGCTTCTAGAATATTTGCGGCATAATACCAGGGGAAAACCTTGAGCAGGTAATCAATGTCGGAATAATCCTGGTGGTCATATAAAAGCATATCCTGGAAACAGGTCCGTATTCCCATTCCACCAAGAATATCCGGTATTCCTTTATTCATATGGGGTGAAAGAATAAGATAAGGCCTGCCAACCAGCACAACAGAAATATCCTGTGATTTATCAAAATCCTGATTAAATATAAATTTCAGGGCTTCCTTTTTATGATTATAAAAATGAAGGGCTTCGTCAAAAGCTATATTTAATTCTGTATCTGTAATGACAGAATTAAAAACAGGTTTAAGACAGTTAAATAATTCTTTACGGACAACCTTGATTCCCTTTGAATAGTTAAGTAATGGGACAAGGCATTTTTTCATTAACCTTTGATCACCGCTGCTTGAAACAACAGATGGACTAAATTGTGTATAATAGCAATAATTCCTTTCCGATTCAAATTCCTTATCCCGCGCTTCAAGATAGACCGGCAGAAAAATATAATCAACCTTATCTGCCAGCCAGGCAACATGTCCGTACATAGCTTCCATGGGAGCACAGAATTCAGCTCCTGCAATACGTTTACCCGTTTTAACAGGGTTGTTAAAACTTTCGCTCGTCAGAGTTTCAATTGAAAGATTATTAAAAAATCTTTGCCACAGACTTATTTCATCAAAAAGATGAAGAGAAGCAGGAAGTCCAATCTTTATTGATGATTTAAATTTATGCTTTTTTGGAACATGAAAGTGACTCTGGCGTTCCTTGATAAGGTTAAACCCGGAGGTATTACTGTCAACATATTTTTTTGTATCATAATCCCTGCCACAGAGAAATCCATATGCGACCTTTTCACCCGCAACCTCTGCGATTCTTATCCTGCAATTATTATTGCATAAATAACAAGTTTCAATCTGAACAGGTATTTCTTTGTGATAAATATCAAGTCCACGAAACTGGGATTTCCCTTTATGTTCCTCTGCCAGTAAATAAGTAAGTCCAAGTGCACCAGTGAGATGACAGTACTTTGAAACAAATATTTCCTTGCCAAGCTTATTTTCAAAAGCTGCTACAAGAGCTTTGTTTTTTGCAGTTGCTCCCTGGAAACAAATATGGTTACCTATTGTTGCTTCAACAGCAACTTTTTTCAAGTAATTCTCCCTCACAGAGTGAAGAACCGCTGCAAGTATTTCTTCCACGGAAAATCCTTTATTCTGATAATTATTAATATCCCTTTCCATAAATACTGTACAGCGGTCACTTGCAAGGGGAGCACTTACTCCTTCTGCTTTATTAGAATAGTCTCCTAATGAAACCCCGAGTTTTCGTGCTTGTTCTTCAATAAAACTGCCTGTCCCTGCAGCACAGACCGAATTCATCTGGGCAAATGTAACTCTGCCGTCTTTCATCAGTGTGAATTTAGCATCCTGACCACCAATTTCAATAATAGTATCAGTATCAGGATTTAACTCGTAAGCTGCCCGGGCATGGGTTGTAATTTCATCAACGATTATGTCGACATTTAATATTTTTCCAACAAATTTTCTTCCCGATCCGGTTGTTCCTGCACCGAGAAATTCAAACCTTACTCTTTCCCGATCCTGAATGTCAGACAGGGCCTCTAATATTGCTTGTGTTGCCGGGATGGGCCTGCCTGCAGTATAAGTATAGAATCCGGCGACAGGAGTTTTGTTCTCGTCGCAAAGAAACGCTTTTGTACTTGTCGATCCAACGTCAATACCCAGATAAGCCTTGATAAGAGTATCATTTTGAATTTTCTGGTACAGGTCAACCTGAACCCGATCCGGATGAGTTGCCTGGGTTGGTTTGAATTCGTAAAATTTCTCTGATGTAAAACGGGGATATTTTGTCATCGTTAGCCTGAGAGGTCCATGAAAATATTTCTTTTCATTTTGCTGAGACTTGAGATAATCGCTGATTGAAGTTATCCCGTCAAATTGAAATCCTTTTTTTTCAGTAAGATATAAAAGGCAGGCACCATAAGCTGGCAGTAGATGTCCATAATCATGATGAAGAAGTGTAACTCCAAGGAAAGATTCAAGATGCTTTTTCACAACAAGGTTCCTGGAAACTCCTCCTGCAAAAAGTACAGGACATCTTGGTGTGTCATCACTATAAAGTGTATCGATAATATTTTTAGCTAATCCTTTACATAGACTATCGCAAATCGCACTAAGAGAGTATCCTTCCTGTTGAGCATGGATAAGATCAGTTTTAGCAAATACAGCACAACGGGATGCAATATCAGGAATTTCCCCGTTATTTTTAAGGGCTATAGTGCAAAGATCCCTTACATCTTCAAGATTCAATCTTTTTGCCTGCTGGTCGAGAAAACTGCCGGTACCTACCGCACAGGAAGTATTTGTTGCAGTATGTTCATAATTGCCTGACTCGTCAAAATTTATAAGCTGAAATTTTTCTGCACCCACAACCATGATTGATCCCAGGTTAGGATATAATTTTTTCCCGGCAGCTACAATGGCAGTCTGTGGATCGTAATATCGAACACTTTCAGCCTTAAACCAGTTTTTTGAAACCGTCGCAATTCCACTTATAACAGAAAGGTCAATATCCCCCTGAAGTTTCATTAAAGTTTCCAGGATTCTGCCTTGATGAAAGATATATGAGGATGAAAGAATATTTCCATCAGTATCGGTTTGTACTAATGAAATAGCAACCGATCCAATGTCAATACCCAGTATAGTTTTGTTATTTAATTTAAAAGTCATAACATCATAAATGTATTCATTTTCGATAATAATAGGATAGATAAGAAAAAGAAAAGGAAATGTTTATTTCCAAGTATAAGGCTATTTGACAGTTAATAAAAAATACATTAATTTTATTTATAATTAAAATACAAAAATGAAGACGAAACCAAGAATCATTCTCATTCTGTTATTGTTGTTTTCATTCAATCTGACATATTCACAAATACTGAATATGCCTGTTGCGAAAAAAGTTGTCGATCTATCCTTCAGTCCTGATGGCCAGTATATTGCAGTATGTCTCGAAACTAATACAAAAGACGAGGTGGTTTATTTATGGGATAAGTTAGGAGGATTGATAAAAACTTATAAATCACTAAATGAGACAGAACTTTTTCAGATCAATTGCGTGAGTATCAGTCCTGATGGCAAGCATATTCTTGCAGGTGGGACGGTTGACAGGTATGGCCAGATAATGATGTGGGATATGAAAAGTGGACAGTCTATTTACAAGACAGGGTATTCTCGTCCTGTTGATGCATTAGCATTCAGCCCTGATGGAAAATATTTTGTGGCGACAAGTTTGTACAAGGAAACAATAGATTTATGGAGTGTTTCACCCCCAAAATATGTAAAAGCTTTCAAGGGACTTTCAGAGGGTGCAAATTCAATAGTTTTCAGTTATGATGGCAAATATATTTACACCGGAGCAGAAAATAAAGTGGTTATGCAATGGGATTTTGAAAAAGGAGAAATGATCAGAAAGCTGATTGGTCCCAAATATCCGGTTAATGAGATTAACATTAGCCATGACGGGAAATATCTTGTAGGCGGAGATGATAATGGTAATATCTATTTATGGAATCTGACAGACGGTAATTTGTTAAAAACCATTGTTGGTCATGAGGGTCCGGTAACATCATTATGCTTTAGTCCTGATGACAAGTACATTATCAGTGGATCTGAGGATAAAACCTCGAAAATGTTTGAAACAGTAAGTGGTATAATAATCAGAACAGTTAATCATAAAGATAAAATCAATACGGTTGATATTAGTCCTGATGGTAAAATAATTGCCACAGGATCGGATGACAAATCGGTTAAATTATGGAATAGTAATATTGGAATTGCTGCACCAGCTGAAGAAATTACACGAAAAACGACAGAAGTAGTAAATATTGAAACTGCACCTGTTATTATCTGGCAACTACCATTCAGGGAAATTGATACAAGTGCTGTAAAGAACTATGCACTACATGCTTTTATTCAGTCGTCCAGCCTGTTAAGGAGTGTAATTATTTATCATAATTCTGTGACCAGTGAGTTTGATATAACTTCATACAAGACAAATTCATCAGGTGAATATAATTTAACTCTTGAACATAACATTTCACTGGGCAATGGTAATAACAGCGTTATAATCAAAGCTGCAAACAATGCTGGTACAACTACTTCAGATATCCGGTCTGTTTATTATAATATTCCTGTCAGGATATCAGATAATGAAGTTGTATGGGAAACACCTACAATTGAAAATGAGATCACGAACAGTTTAAAGTTCAAAGTTAAGGCATGCATAAAATCAAGAACAAAGATTACTCAGATTTCATTATTTCTGAATAACAGCATGTGGGCATTTGAGAGGACGCAGAATATTCCTCAGGGATCTGTTGATTGCATGATTAAATATGAGAAAGAAATAGACCTTCTAAAGGGGAATAATGAAATTAAGATTGAGGCTGTAAATGAAGATAATTCGAAGATTTCTGCAAGCCGCACTGTTATTTTTCAGGAATTTAAAGAGGAAAAAAGGCTGGCTCTGGTTATTGGTAACAGTAAATATTCACATGGTGCGTTTTTATTGAATCCTGCAAATGATGCTGCTGCAATGGCAAAAGTTCTGCAAAAAGTCGGATTTGAAGTTGATTCGTACATTGATGCTGATCAAAAAACTGTTAAAATGGCAATGGATAAATTTGGTGCTAAGTTAGAGAACTATCAGGTCGGATTATTTTATTATGCAGGCCATGGGATACAGGTAAATGGGAACAATTATATTGTACCGATTGATGCTAATTTATATATGGAAAATGACGTGGAATATGATTGTGTGGAAGTTGGAAGAATCCTGGGCAAGATGGAAGATTCGGGATGTGAAACAAATATAATAATTCTGGACGCATGCAGGGATAATCCCTTTGAGAGAAAATGGAGTGGCAGAAGTGTCAAAACCCAAGGATTAGCATTCATGAATGCACCTTCCGGATCAATTATTGCCTATTCTACTGCTCCGGGAAAAACTGCTTCAGATGGTACAGGAGAAAATGGATTATATACCAGCGCATTACTAAAATACATACAAGTTCCAAACCTGATACTTGAAGATGTATTTAAAAATGTCAGATCGGAAATTGAAAAAGTATCAGATGGAGGACAAACACCGTGGGAATCTACTTCTTTGAAGGGCAGTTTCTATTTCCTCCGGGAAGGTTCACAACCGGCATTCAGATAATCGCTATATTATTTTTAGTGTATCTATCAACAATTCCATAGAATTTTTGCCGACCATTATTTCAAAATCACCGGGTTGCACTACCCTTTTTATCTCCAGGTCATATGCTTCCAGTTTATCGGGAGTAATTATAAATTTTACCGTCTTAGTTTCACCTGGATTCATAGTAATTCTGCAAAAATCTTTTAATTCTTTTACCGGGCGTGTTGGAAGACTTACCAGGTCGTGAATATAGAGTTGAACAATTTCATCACCTTTAACTTTCCCTGTATTTGTAATATCTATTTCAACTTGTGCTGTACCATTTGCCGGAATTTCTTTTGGTGTAATTCTGAGATTTTTGTATTCAAAGGTAGTATAGCTTAATCCAAAACCGAAAGGATACAAGGGCACAGGATCGGAAGATAAATAGAAACGGTGATTAGTGGGTTTTTTGTCGTAAAAACAGGGTAACTGGCCCACGGAATGCGGAAATGTTACAGGTAATTTACCGCTCGGATTTACCTCACCAAAGATGATGTCAGCTACTGCATGCCCGGTTTCCTGTCCCAGATACCAGCATTCAATTATTGCAGGAGCATTTGCCTGTAAATAATTTATAGTGATTGGACGTCCGTTGATTAACAGGATCACAGTGGGTTTACCTGTTTTAAGGATGGCTTCCGCGAGTTCGTTCTGCATGCCAAAAAGATCAAGATTATCGCGATCACCCAGGTGGTCGTCGTTCCAGGCTTCGCGATTGATCAGTTCATTTTCACCTATTACAAGGATTACCGCATCACTTTGTTTAGCAACTTTTACAGCTTCAGCGATCATCTTTTTATCATTTTCAGGATCATTTATAATTGGCTTTTCGTTCACCAGCCAGTGGCATACTTTATTTAAAGTTATTTTACATCCTTCTGCATATAATACCTGGAATTTTCCAGTTGCGAAGTCACGGATTCCTTCCAGTACACTTACTCCTTTCATGGGTATATAGGAATATCCGCCCAGATGTATATCTGCTGCATTCGGACCGATCACAGCAAGAGTTTTTAAAGTTGCCGGATCTAAAGGAAGGGTATTTTTTTCATTTTTAAGTAAGACTATTGCTTCGTGGGCAGCTTTCAGGGCCAAATCCCTGTGTTCCTTGCTATGTGTTGTCTTTTCAAATAGTTCCTGATCAACATATGGATGATCGAATAATCCAATAGTAAATTTTACCTTGAGGATATTTTTTGCTGCCCTGGTAATATATTCTTCCGAAACATTTCCTTTTTTAACCTGGTCAACAAGCGAGGTAAAGCAACCATTACTCCCGAGATCATAATCGATACCGGCCATGATAGAAAGTACTCCTGATTCTGCTGAATCTTTAGCAGCAAGATGATTTCTGTATGTAACATCCATCCCCCCACCATCGCTCATTACGTACCCATTGAATCCCCATTCAGCTCTTAAAATATCAGTCAATAATTTTTTATTTACATGGTTGGGTACTCCATCCCATTCATTATATGAAGCCATTATGGATTGTGCATTTGCCCTTTTAACTGCCATTTCAAAAGGATAAA